>NZ_CP142685.1:1962500-2089964 GCF_045689735.1 Halothiobacillus sp. DCM-1 | reverse complement strand
AGACCGACGAATACACCAAGAAAACGGCAAAGCAGTGTACCACTACATCCACTCTATCCGAGGAACAGCCCCCGATCCACTGGGGTGGTGCTGCGATGAACACGGAGCAATCCATTGACATTGCGTACAAATTCCTGTGTAATTCACGGCCTTTTCGCACGCGAAGGCCAATATTTTGGTTGGCCCGCTGTGCAGGGTTGTTGCGGCGCGCATCAACCCGAGATCGTCGTATCTTTATAGATTTTCAGGAAATTTTCATGAAAAGAACCTATCAACCCAGCGAAATTCATCGTCAACGCACGCACGGTTTTCGTGCGCGCATGAAAACCCGCGGCGGCCGCGCAGTGATTAATGCCCGTCGGGCGCGTGGTCGTAAGCGCCTGGCTGTCTGATTGCCGCACTCGGTTACCGGGGATGCTGGCTAAGCCCTCATCCTCGTTCGCTTTTCCACGCTCGGCTCGACTCACAATAGCCACTGAATTTCAGCGGGTTTTGCGTCATGGTCGGCGGATTCATGTCGATGAGTTAATGGCCGTGGTACACCGCAGTGACACGGCCGCGCCGCGTTTGGGTTTGGCCATCGTCAAGCGACATGTACGCCGAGCGCATGAGCGGAACCGGATCAAACGCATCGCCCGCGAATATTTTCGGCATCAGCAAGCGCTACTCCCACCGGTGGACTGTGTGTTGATGGTCAAGCCTGGCGCGGACGGATTAAGCAACGACGAACTCCGTCAGCGCATGGAATCCCTCTTTCAGTTGGTCATTCGCCGATGCTCCGCCGGTTGCTGATTGCGATTGTCCGAGGCTATCAGCTGTTCATCAGCCCATGGCTCCCGCCTTCCTGTCGATTCGAACCGACCTGCTCGAATTATGCGATCGAGGCCATTGCCCGACATGGCGCACTTCGTGGCGGCTGGCTCGCACTGCGTCGTCTGGGACGCTGTCATCCCTTTTGTTCGGGCGGTTATGATCCGGTTCCAGGAACAGACTCATGCGACCGTCACACCAACCCGTTACACTGCGATTGCGGTGCTGAGCCAACCCACACGAGCTTGCCGGTTCGGGCGGAACTTTCGGCACCTGAGACTATCAATCCGCACGCGACCCCTCCGCCGGAATCGCACGCGCCTACAGATACTAAAACTTGAGTTAACAAGATGGATAATCGTCGCCTGATTCTCGTGGTTGCCCTTGGGTTTGTTCTCATTCTGCTTTGGCAAGCATGGACTCAAGATCAGCTCGGTAAATCAGCATCGGTGCCAGCGAGTCAAACAAATAACAGCGCCACCGAAAGCGCCGTGCCGAGCGCCAAAGATTTACCTGGAACCGCCCCAACCTCCAGCAGCGTGCCCGAGGGCAGTGCCGCCACACCACAGGCTGACCAGTCCGCAACCACGCATCAGGTCATCACTGTGGAAACGGATGTGCTCAAACTTAAAATCAGCACACGGGGTGGCGTCATTACCGAGGCGGATTTACTCAAATATCCGCAAGAACTGGATAAAGCCGAGCCGGTACGCCTGCTGACCGATCAAAATGGCTTCGTCTATATCGCACAATCCGGCCTGTTGGCTGACAAAGGCGAAGTGGCACCCGATCATCATGCCCTTTATCAGGCCGCTTCATCCGATTACCGCCTCGCACCCGGCGCAAATAGCCTGAGCATCCCGCTCACCTGGGAAGAAAACGGGATTCGCGTAACGAAAACCATCGTGCTTCACCGCGGCAGCTATGCCCTGCAGGTTGAATACAACATTCAAAACAACAGCCCGGCTCCTTACTCAGTGGCGCAGTATCGACAACTGACCCGTCTGGGCTCCACGCCCGGAACCCAACTGGTTCATACCTATACCGGCACGGTGTATGCCGGCGATGTGCCGGGCAGTAAAGATCGACTTGCCTATGAAAAAATTCCTTTCGAGGAAATTGCGAAATCCAAACTATCCAAAGACCTGAGCAATGGCTGGGTTGCGATTATTCAGCATTACTTCCTCACCGCCTGGACACCCGATGATCGCAACCAGGTCAATCATTTTTATACGCTCGTCACCAACCAGAACAACCAAGTTTTATACAGTATCGGCATGACTTCCCCGATGCGCTCTATCGCGCCCGGCAAGACCGAAGAGATGGGATCAACGCTGTATGTCGGCCCAAAAATTCAATCGAATCTCACCCCCCTCGCGCAAGGGCTGAATCTGACCATTGATTATGGGATTTTCACGGTGATCGCCGACCCCATTTTCTGGTTACTCAAACATTTCCACGAATGGGTCGGCAACTGGGGTTGGTCGATCGTTCTGGTGACGCTGGTCATCAAGTTGCTCTTTCTCTGGCCTTCAGCCATCAGCTATCGGTCGATGGCCAAAATGCGTGCCGTCACACCCAAGATGCAGCAACTCAAGGAGCGTTTTGGCGATGATCGTCAAAAACTCTCTCAAGAAATGATGAAGTTGTATCAAAAGGAAAAGATCAACCCGCTGGGCGGCTGCCTGCCGATTGTGATTCAGATTCCGGTGTTTATCTCGTTGTACTGGGTTCTTGCCGAATCCGTCGAATTGCGTCAGGCGCCATGGATTCTCTGGATTCATGATCTGTCGCAAAAAGATCCCTACTTTGTCTTACCTTTGCTAATGGGCATTTCGATGTTCATCCAGCAAAAGTTGAACCCGGCACCCGTTGACCCCATGCAACAGAAAATCTTTGCTTGGCTGCCGGTCATTTTCACGGTGTTTTTCGCGTTTTTCCCGGCTGGTTTAGTGTTGTACTGGTTCGTCAACAACCTGCTGTCCATCGTTCAGCAATACCTGATCACCCGGCAAATCGAGCGGCAGATGACGCAGGCCAAAGCCATCGAATAAATCACCCATGTCCCCAAGCGCCGACACAATTGCCGCCATTGCCACGGCACCCGGTCGCGGCGGGGTGGGCATCATCCGCATTTCAGGCCCCCGAGCCAAAGAAATCGCCGAAGCTATCACGGCGCAACTGCCTCCCGAGCGGTACGCGCGACATACCGTCTTTCGTGACCCGGACACAAAGGCAATTCTGGATGATGGCCTGCTGATTTTCTTCAAAGGCCCCCATTCCTACACGGGCGAAGATGTGGTCGAACTACAGGGGCATGGCGGCTCCGCCGTGCTCGATCTTGTATTACACGCCTGCCTGCGCCAAGGCGCACGCCTTGCTCGACCCGGTGAATTCACCGAACGGGCATTTCTGAATGGTCGAATCGATTTAACCCAGGCAGAAGCCGTCGCAGATTTGATCGACGCCAACCATGCCTCGGCAGCACAAGCGGCGCAACGCGCATTACAAGGCCAATTTGGTCAGCGCATTCAAACCATTGTTGATGACCTGATTCAATTGCGTGTCTACATCGAATCCGCGTTAGATTTTGCCGAAGAAGACATCGATTTTTTAGCGGATCAACAGCTCGTCGAGCGGATACAAGCCCTGATCCAGCAAATCAACCGCCTCGAAACAGAAACCGCCCAAGGCGTTCTGATACGCGATGGCTTGACGATCGCCATCATCGGTGCACCCAACGCGGGCAAATCCAGCCTGCTGAATCGGCTCACCGGGGAAGATCTCGCCATCGTCACCTCGATTGCGGGTACGACGCGCGATGTATTGCGTGCCGCCATCCATCTCGATGGATTACCGCTTCACTTGGTAGATACCGCCGGGTTACGCCAAAGTAATGATCCCATTGAGCAGGAAGGCATTCGCCGCGCGCACCAAGAAATCCAAAACGCACAGGCCATTCTGTGGCTGCAAGATGACCATGATCCGAATCCCGCCGCGTTACCAGAATTACCCGCATCAACACCGGTTTTGCATATTCGCAGCAAAATTGATCTGACCGGTCGGAAACCGGGATTCGATGCTGAACAACAAATCTACGCCCTCAGTGCCAAAACCGGCATGGGTATCGATTCCCTCAAAGACGCGTTAAAGCAGCTCGTGGGATACACGCCCACAGAAGGCGGGCAATTTCTTGCCCGTCGACGCCACCTGGATGCCATCCAGGAAGCAAAAGCCGAATTACAAGCAGCACGCACAACCTTACAACAACAGCATGCCGGTGAACTTTGTGCCGAAGCACTGCGCTACGCGCAAAACGCCTTGGAACGCATTACCGGACGCTTCACCAGCGATGACCTACTTGGCGAAATTTTCAGCAAATTTTGCATTGGAAAATGAATCAACAAAAGGAGTGAATACTTGCCTACAGAACGCCAGAAAAGCTGTGGATAACATTCACCAAAAAATTTTTCCACAATTCTACCCAGGTTTTACACCATCCATGCACTCACCAGACCCTAAGAAACATTGGGACAACCTAATGAAAATTAAACGGTTTTAACAATTACCCACTTGTAAACACCCATCAAATTCATCAACATCAAAGAAAAAAACACTAAGTAATATTATAGAAGACAAGCAGCACAGGCCTAACAAAACCAGATCACCCCCCCCAAAGAGAACCTAGTCAACCCATGAACCAGCACGATCGGTTGTATGACAATCCAGAGCCACCAGAACCGTTCTGTTTCAACGAAGCAGTAGCGACCGTTTTTCCCAACATGATTCAACGCTCAGTGCCAGGCTACTCATTCTGTTTAACTCAAATCAAACAAATCGCATTATCCTATAGTCAACCGAATAGCACTATTTTCGACTTAGGTTGCTCGCTGGGTGCAATTACACTCAGCCTTCGGGAAGGAATTATTCAATCGGGTCATGCGTCAAGCATCAAAATTCAGGCCATTGACTCTTCTCCCGCCATGATTCAACGGGCAAAAGAAAATATTTCAGCTTTTTCTCCTACAGTCGCAATAGAGCTACACTGCGAAGATATTATAAAAACATCCATTGAAAACGCTTCTATTGTCGTTCTAGCCTATACCCTACAATTTATTGAACTAAATAAAAGGAAAGAATTATTAAGGAAAATATTTCTTGGTCTGAAAGATCAAGGCGTATTTATTCTTATAGAAAAAACACATGAAGCAGATAACCAAATCCAGAACCTTGTGACAAATCTTCATCACGAATTCAAACGCAATAATGGATATTCGGAACTTGAAATTGCTCAAAAAAGACAAGCATTAGAAAATGTTTTAATCACAGAAACCTGTGCCGATCATGAACAGCGTATGAGAGAAGTTGGTTTTAAGCATTACACGATTTTTGCCAAACATCTCGCATTCACTTTTTGGATTGCTATAAAAGCATGATAAAAAATTTCGACATCGATCGGGTTTTTAATGATTTTATCCATACCCAAAATGGGTCTGAAAAAGAATGGTATTCTTGGTGTTTGCAGCAAGAAACCCATCATAAAAATATTAAACATGGTCAATGGTCAGTATGGAAGAACAACTTGGATCGATTGCCAGAGACAACGGAACGAAATCAAGTAATTTTAAATAAAAGATTTGTCTCTGTTGACAACAAAATGGAAGGAGAAAATTTCAATTCTTTTTTAAGAGACACTCTTGAACATTTCATTCCTTGGAGAAAAGGGCCCTATTTACTGAATGGTGTGGAAATCGATAGCGAATGGCGCTCGGATCTGAAGTGGGATCGACTCAATAATAAAATTCAACCCTTATTGAATCGGCGAGTGTTAGATGTTGGTACAGGAAATGGATACCATCTATGGAGGATGTTAGGCGACGGGGCAAAAGTTGCCGTTGGCGTTGAGCCAACCATACTCTCTGTTGCCCAATTTCATGCAGTAGCTCGATTGATTGGAAATTATCCGATCTGGATTATTCCGAATACCTTGGAAAAAATAGATAGGCGACCATTATTTGATACCGTCTTTTCAATGGGTGTTTTGTATCATCGCCGCAATCCGCTGGCACATTTACAAGAACTCGCAGAATGTCTTAGACCCGGTGGGGAATTAGTACTTGAAACCCTCATTGTAGAAGGAGATACCTCAACTTGCCTTGTTCCTTCGGATCGCTATGCAGGTATGCGCAATGTTTGGTTCATCCCGAGCATCGCGATGTTGCTCCTTTGGTTAAGCCGCCTGGGGTATGTCAATGTGCGAATGGTTTCCTGTGAAACCACCACGCCGGAAGAGCAGCGGCAGACCTATTGGTTAGGTGAGAAACCTTCCTTGCGTGATGTACTTGACTCTCAGAACCCAAATCAAACGATTGAAGGCTATCCATCACCCCGTCGGGCAATCATCCTTGCGGAAAAGTCATGGTCTTCTGGTTGACAGGTATCTGGCGGCCGTGTATAGTCTCGTTCCCTGAAAAGGCTATATAGCTCAGTCGGTTAGAGCACAGCACTCATAATGCTGGGGTCGGTGGTTCGAGTCCACCTATAGCCACAAAAATTTCTAAATCATTTAAACTAAAAACCCGCTTTCGCGGGTTTTTTAATTGGCTTTTATTTTTTAAAAATCATCCCTAATTTAGGGACGGTCCATCTTTACGACCATCGCATTTGGCTGGATCGGGATTTTTTGCACAAGCGGTTGCTAGATTGACATCCTGAGTGAGGTAATAGCCATAATAATCGTATGCGGTTCCCTGAATGGAGGTAATTCTGGATCCATCGGGTGCAATGAATAGAATATAGGGCACGCCCCGGACATTTAGTTGATTTGCCAGATATTCGTAACCATGCGGTTTCCCATCGAGGCCGATATATGTTCGATCGCTATCGATCATGACCCGACGAATCAACAAACGGCCTTGAAATTCTGGATCAAGGCGCATGGGAATCAGGAAATTGTCGTCAACTTTTTGGCAATAACCGCAATAGGTGGCATGAAAGAAGAGCAACATGGGGATCTTTTTTTCCTGCATGGCCGCGAGATCTGCCGGCAGGTTACTGAGATGATCTACGAAAGCGACTTTGCCGACGCGTTCTGGTGTGTCGGGGGGGCTGGCCGCGAAACTATTGACCCAGCTCAGGTTGACGATAATCAGACCGATCACGCCGAATAGTTTGAATGTGTATTTCATAGATGCCCCATTTTGTTCTATCAACGATTTATAGCATGATTTTTCTGGCTTCGTTGGCCAAATCGTTGATAAAGAATCGGCAACAGAATCAAGGTGAGGATGGTTGAGCTCACCAGACCGCCGATGACGACAATCGCTAGGGGTTTCTGGATTTCTGATCCGGGACCTGAAGCAAACAGCAAGGGAATTAAGCCAAAGGCAGCGATGGAGGCGGTCATCATGACTGGGCGGAGTCGTCGCATTGCGCCGCGGTAGACGACCTCGGCCAGCGTCATTCCTGTGGCGGCAAGCTGGTTGAAATAGGAAACCAGGACGAGCCCATTCAGGACGGCAATGCCCAATAAGGCAATAAATCCCACGGACGCAGGGACGGAAAGATATTCGCCCGTAAAATACAGGGCGAATACGCCGCCGACTAAGGCGAAAGGGATGTTCGCAAACACCAGTAATGCCTGGCGAATCGAGCCGAAGGTTGTGAATAACAGGACAAAAATCAGTCCCAACGCGATTGGTACCACGAGGCTTAGTCGCTTGGCGGCGCGTTGCTGATTTTCGAATTCACCCCCCCATTCCAGCCGGTATCCCATGGGCAAGGTAATTTCCCGGGCGATCGTCTGCCTGGCTTCGGTCACGAAATCCGTGAGTGCTCGGCCACTGACATTGACCCGCACCACGGCGAATCGCGAACCCATTTCGCGCGTGACGAAGACCGGGCCACTGGTACGGCTTAATTCGGCCAGATTGTTCAGGGGTTGTACTGTGCCGTTGGGCAGAGCGATGGGCAGATCGCGCAGCGCCTGCGGGTTGTCTGTCAGTTGATCTGCCCGAACCAGAATGGGGGTGCGCGCGTTCCCTTCTTGCACGATCCCCGCCGTTTGTCCGGAAATTTGCGCCCGCAGAATGTCCTCCAGTTGTGCCACGGTCAACCCATTGCGGGCGGCGGCGGCCTGGTGAATTTTCAGATTGAGAAACAGTACGCCGTCGTTGTCCGTGGTGGCGACATCTTCTGCGCCGGGAATTTTTTCGATGTGGCTCTTGATTTGTTCCGTCAATGCATTGAGTTCACCAAGATCCGAGCCGAATACTTTGATGGCCACATCACCCCGGGCGCCCGTGAGCATTTCCGATACCCGCATTTCAATCGGCTGGGTAAAGCTAACATTGAATCCCGGCAGGGTGCTCAGCGTTTGCCGGATCGCATCCTGAATGTCGTTCAGGGATTTGCCCTGCCATTGATCGAGGGGCTTGAGGATGATGAAGGTATCGGTATCGTTCAATCCCATCGGATCCAGCCCAAGCTCATCGGATCCAGTCCGCGCCACGATCTGCTCAATCTGCGGCACTTGCTGCATCAGGGTTTTTTGTATCGCGCTGTTCAATTTCACGGTGGCGCTGAGGGTGGTTGAAGGTAGATTTTCTACCTGCATGACCAGCGTGCCCTCATTCAAACGCGGCATGAATGTTTTGCCGATTTGAGTGTAGAGCCCGGCTGCTACTACGAGTAGGGCGAGCGCCAGGGCAAACACGAATTTGGGATGCGCGAGGGCGCGTTTGAGCGCGGGCGAGTAGACGCGGTGCAGTTGGCGAACCAGCCAGGGTTCGTGATCGGTCACACGACCGAGGAGCAAGGAAGCCACAACGGGAATCAGTGTCAGGGAAAGCAGCAAAGAAGCGCCCAGCGCGAATACGATGGTGAGCGCCACCGGGGCGAAGAGTTTGCCTTCCAGACCTTGCAAGGAGAGCAGGGGCAGGAATACCAGCATGATGATCAGGATGCCGGACACCACGGGGCCGGCCACTTCCTGAACGCCGCGCAGCAGAAGCTGCTGCCGACTGCGTAACGGATGCCGCTCGGCCTTCGCCAGATGTTCGACCAGATTTTCAACCACCACGACGGCGGCATCCACCAGCATGCCAATCGCGATGGCCAGTCCACCGAGGCTCATCAGATTGGCCGTCAGGCCAAATTGACGCATCAGGATAAAGGTGATCAGAGCAGACATCGGCAGCGCGATCGCCACCGCCAGGGCTGCACGAAGATTGCCCAGAAACAGAATCAGCAGCACCAGCACCAGGATGACCGCCTCGGCCAGCGCCTTGCTGACGGTATGAACGGCGGTATTCACCAAATCGGCGCGGTTGTAGAACACTTGGATTTTTAGATCCGGCGGCAAACTGGGCGCCAGTTCAGCCAAGCGCTGCTGTACCCCATCCACCACCGCGCGGGCATTGGCACCCCTTAGGGTCAGCACCAGACCCTCTACCGTTTCCCCTTGTCCATTGCGGGTGACTGCGCCCAAGCGGGTGATGGCACCTACGCGCACCTCGGCGAGTTGTTTGAGCGCAATGGGTTGGCCGCCGCGCTCGGCAACGACTAACGCCTGCAAGTCATCAATCGACTGGATTCGCCCCTCGGCGCGCACGAGCCATGCTTCTTCGCCGATATCGAGGCGGCCTGCCCCGTCGTTCTGGTTGTTTTCTTCGATGGCGCGCAGCAAATCTGCGGGCGTCAATTGCAGCGCCGCGAGCTTGGCGGGATCGGGAATCACTTCGAAACTGCGGACGAATCCCCCGAGGCTGTTCACATCCGCCACTCCTTTGACGGTGCGAAGAGCCGGTCGAATCACCCAATCGAGCAGGCTGCGGCGTTCGGCCAGAGAGAGCGTTGGGCTTTCCAGCGTGAACATGAAGGCCTCGCCTAAGGGCGTGGTGATCGGCGCGACACCGCCGGTCACGCCCGCGGGTAAATCTCGACGCACATCGGCCAGCGCCTCGTTCACCTGCTGGCGAGCCCAGTAAATATCGGTGCCTTCCGCAAAATCGAGGGTGATGACCGCAATGCCATACTTAGAGGTCGAGCGCAGCATGGTTTGATTGGGAATCCCGAGTAGTGCCGTTTCCAGCGGCGCCGTGATCCGGGTTTCGATTTCTGTCGGCGTGACGCCGGGCGCTTTGAGGATGATCTGTACCTGCGTGGGCGAAATATCCGGATACGCGTCGATCGGCAGTTGCACGAACGACATCCAGCCGAAGCCGCCTACGAGCAGGGCGAACAGAATGACCAGCAGCCGTTGGCTGAGCGCGAGTTTGATCAATCGACGAATCATCATTCTGCGCCCATGCCCAATTGGATGGCTTTCAGGCGATTGGCACCGGCGACGACGAGCTGGTCTCCGGGCTTAAAATCACCCGACGCAAAGGCCACGCCGTCACCGTTGGCCTGGATGCGGATCTCGATGGCCAGGAAATCTTCCCCGCGTGCCACGAACACCTGCGCCGTATCGCCGCGCGTACTCAGGGCGCGCACCGGAATCGCATAGGTGGGCTGGGTGACGGGCGTCCAGAGTGTGGCGGTGAGGCGCTGACCCGGTCGCAGGGCGGCGCAGGGTTCGGCCGGTTCGGCGCGCAAGGTGACGAGCTGGCTGTCGGCGGCGACCGTGGCATCGATACTGCGTAACGGGGCGGCGGGGCAGCCGGGGATCCGCAGGGTCACGCCTTCGCGCGGGCTGGGGAGTTGCGCGACTGGCAGAGCGAGTAACCACCATTGCCCTGCGGTGTTCAGCGCCAGCAAGGGGGTGCCCTGACTGACGCGGCTGCCGGGTTGAACCAGATGCTGCACGATCACGCCATCAGCGGGGGCGGTCAGGGTCAGTTGCGCGGGCGCGGATGGATTGCCCGGTTCACCCGTGGCGAGCTTCAGTTCTGTTTGCGCCGCCTGATGCGCGGCGCGGGCAGCGTTGGCCTCGGCCTCGGTCGCCTGCCAGCGTTTTTGGGCAATCAACCCGTCGGCCAATAGCTGCCGATCGCGAGCCAGCGTCTGTTCGGCCTGGCGCAGCCGGGCGGCCGTCATCTGGGCATTGGCTTGCAGCGCCGCGAGTTGCGGGCTGTCCAGCCGGATCAGCGCCGTGCCTTTACTGACAGCCTGACCGACTGGCGGCAGGGGCTGGTTGAGGCTGCCCTCCACGGGCGCGCTCACGATCACCCGACTATCGGCACTGCTGCCCGCCGCAATGGTGGCCAAACCCGAGGCGAGAGGAATTGCCTCCACGGCCTGCAGCGGCTCGGTGGTCACGGCGAGATGGGGGCGCATGGCGGCCGGAATCGAGACCACGGTCGCTGTCGGTTCCGTGGCAAAGGACGAGGTCGCCATCGCCCAGCCCAGCAGGCACAGCCATAAGCCGGTTGCCGGTTGCCGGGCGCGCGAAGATCGATGCGGTGGAGTGAAGCTCTGGTTCATGGCTGGGTTCCGGTTTGGCTCAGAGAGGGGGGCATCAGCCCATACGCTTGTTTGAGTTGGCTGGCATCCCGCGCCGCGAGGAGTCTGGCCTCACTCGCCGCGAGCCGGGCTTCTGCAGCGTCGCGCTCATAGACCAGCCAGCTCGTGCCATCGATTTCACCGAGTTGGTGGGCGCGCGCCTGTTTGCGCAGGACGGCCTCGGCCAGCGCTGCGCGTTGTTCGAGCAGCGCGATCCGGTTCGGCCAGGCCGCCAGACGGGCGCGCAGGTCGAGAATGTCGCCCCAAAGGGTTTGCGTGGTCTGAACCAGACTGATGTGCGCGGCGGTTCGCTGTTGGTTCAAGCTGGCGAGTTGCGGTGCGCGGTACGCTTCGCCGCCGATCGGCAGGCTGAAACTGAGCTGGACGCTGTTATCCCAAGGGACCTGCCGATCGCTGCGGTCGCGCTTGAGGGCGATGCCCAATTCGGGTGCGCCCGCGCCTTCTGCCCGGGTGGCTGCAAGCGTTGCCCGCGCCAGTTCGACCTGTTCCGCCAGATGCGCGAGCAAAGGCTGTTGTTGAATCAAGCCATTGGCATCGGTGAGTTGCGTCAGCGCATCGGGTATGGGGGTTTGCCCCAGATCGGCGGGCAATTCGTTCAGCCCGGTCATATTGTGCCAGCGGGCGCGCATGGCATCGGTCTGGGCTTGCTCGGTAGCGAGATTGGCCGTCGCCTCAAGCACCCGAACGCGCAGCAGGTCGGCGTCGAGGGCGGCGGTTTCCCCGCGGCGCACGGCGCGCTCGGTGGCTTGCAGTTGTTGTTGTAACTGCGTGTGCCGGTTTTGCGCCATCAGCAGGCGGTTTTGTGCCAGCCGATAATCCCAGGCGAGTGTGCGTAACTGGCCGAGCAACGCGAGCTGGGCTGCCTGTGCACGGCTGTGGGCATCCAGTTCGGTTTGTCGCGCAAGTTCGACCCAGGCTTGGGTTTGTCCGGCGCGGCGCAAGGGCAGCCGAATGCCGAGCTGCATTTCTCCGGCGCCTTGCTGGCTCAGAGTTTGATCCGAACGATACAGGCTCTCGACCGTGGGCGCGCCGGCCAGCCAACCCTGCGCGCGCTGGGTTTCCGCCTGACTGCGCTCGGCATCGGCCTGCGTTTGGGCGGTGAGCATTTGTCGCTCGCTGGCCGCGCGCAACACGGTGGGCCAGTCGAGCGCAGGAGGAGCCGCCTGCACAGGCGCACCGATGAGCCAAAGCATGAAAATCAGCCGTTGCATGGGAGAACCGCCGGGAGACTACGAATGGTCCGCCATTACATGCGCGAGACATGGCGCGGGTGTTTCGCCGGTGTTACAAGTTGTTACCGCGCGCGGATCGGCGATTGACGCGCGGGCGATGCCCGCCGACACTTTGCCGGACAACGGGGGTGGGGATGGGCGAGTCACGCATTTTGCTGGTGGATGATGATCCGGGGATTCAGACCCTGCTGGCGCGGTATCTGCGGGAACAAGGCTTTGCGGTCGAGGTGGCCGCCGATGCCCGGGGCTTGGACGAAAAATTGGCCGATGGCTTGGCGCAGAGCCACCCGGTGGATCTGATCGTGCTCGATCTCATGCTGCCCGGCGAAGATGGCCTGTCGATTCTGCGGCGACTGGATCCGGCCACGCGCCCGCCGGTGATCATGCTCTCCGCGCAGGGCGATGAGGTGGATCGAATCGTGGGGCTGGAACTCGGGGCGGATGATTATTTGCCCAAGCCCTTCAATCCTCGGGAACTCGTCGCCCGCATCAAAGCCGTGTTGCGTCGCCGAGCCGCGGATACCGCCCTCGGCTCGGCGGTACCGGAATCCGGCACGCGGATTGGGGATTTCTGGCTCGATACCGCGCAGCATCAGGCGTTTTTACGGGATAAGCCGTTGGATTTGACCCACGGCGAGTGGCAGCTTCTGGCCTTCTTTTTGAGCAAGCCCAACCGCGTGATTCACCGTGACCTGATTATGGATGCGCTCAAAGGTTACGAGCGCGGGGCGTTCGACCGCAGCATCGATGTGCGCGTCACGCGGCTGCGGCGCAAAATCGAAGACAACCCCGCTGAGCCACGGTACCTGATCACCGTCTGGGGCGAGGGCTATTTGTTCGTGCCGAAGGGGCGGGCGACACCCGCAGAGGCGGCACCGTGAGGCGACCCCGCTGGAGTCTGTTTTCCAGCACGGCGCTGGCGCTGGTGGGCAGTGTCGGAACGGTACTGCTGATTGCGCTGGGCGCGGTCACCTGGTTGGTCACCGTGCCGATGGCGCAGCGTTCGGCGCAGGATTTGGCCGGGTTGATCGTCCTCTCGGCACAGACCTGGGTAGATACACCGCCTTCGGCGCGGGCGGATTTTGCCCAGATACTGGCGCAGGAAGATGGCATCCGCCTGGAGGCCGTCCCGCAATTGAGCCGACTGCACAGTACCCGCCTGCCCTATGTACGGTTTTTGCACGATGCGCTGGCTCGGCGGGTGACGAACTGCCCGCCGGATACGATCGATCCCGCGACGGGCGAATGTGTGTATATCGGCGAACGCGCACAGGGCGCAGGGTACTGGCTGGAACTGCCGGTGGCCGGGCAGATACTCCGGTTTGAATTTTCGCGCCAGCGGGTGGGCTATCAGGTGCCGATCCTGTTGGGGATCATTCTGATTGGCGGCATGTCGCTCACCCTGCTGATTGCGCTGCTCGTCACCCGGCAACTCACCCGACCGATCACGCAACTGGTTGAAAAGCTGCCGCAGAGCTTGCCGGAACAGCCCTTGCCTTTGACGGGGCCGATGGAAACCCGCTTGCTGATCGATGCGGTCAATCAACGCACCGGCCAGGTGCGGCAACTGCAAGAGCAGCGCACGGTGCTGCTAGCCGGCATTTCGCACGATGTGCGCACCCCGCTGACCCGCCTGACGCTCAGCCTCGCTTTGGCTGAAGACAGTCTGGAGCCGACGCTATTCCAGCAAATGCAGGGCGATATCGAACAGATTCATCGCCTGACCGACGAAGTGCTGCAAATCGCCCGAGGGGCGGCGCAAAGCCGTAAGGAATCCGGCATCTGGCGGGACTGGTTATCCGCCTGGCTGGAACAGACGCGCGCGCGGGGTATTGCCATCACCTGTGAAACGCTCCCGCCGGCCGATCAAGCGTCGTTCTATCTCGCCACCGACAGCCTTCGCCGCATCCTCGACAACCTCACCGAGAACGCGGTGCGTTACGGTCGCGCGCCCTATGTGCTGCGTTGTTTGCGCCGTGATGACGCGCAGGTGTTGTGCATCGAAGATCACGGTGCCGGATTGTCCCGGGCAGAAATCGAACAACTGCGTCAGCCGTTTGCCCGCAAAGATGCCGCGCGCACCGGGGTGACAGGCTATGGCCTTGGGTTGAGTTTGGCGAATGCGCTGGCGGAAGCGCAGGGCTGGCGGCTCCGGCTCACCCCCGGGTTCGAGCATCCGTTTGTCGCGCCGGACGAACGGCCCAGCGGCTTGGTCGCCTGCTTGATCGTGCCGATCGCTAGCGCACCAAAATCGCTCAATGCCTCAGCAAATGCGCGATATTAGTGCGAAGCAAGTGGTGCGCGCACGCGGCGCCTCGGGTTTCTTGACGGCGTGATAGCAAGTAACACCCTGATAAATCAAGGGCTGATCGCGTGTCGTGCGGAATTTGTCCCCCTGCCCTATTTTGGGCATGAAAACTGCTTGATTGTTCTCTGGTTGCGCTGCGTCGCATTTGGTTCGATGATGCGCGTTGCCTTGCTCAGGAACGGGTCAAAGATTGCCCGTGCGCTTGATTTTACTGCCCATTGGAGGAATTCATGTCCGTCAGCTCTGCGATGAAATTAATGGAAGAAAACGGCGTCAAGTTCGTCGATTTCCGCTTTACCGATACCCGTGGCAAACAGCAGCATGTCACTTACCCGGCTGCGCGTGTCGATGAAGACAGCTTTGAAAATGGCATCATGTTCGACGGTTCGTCGATTGCAGGTTGGAAAGGCATCAACGCCTCCGACATGATCCTGATGCCCGACGCCAGCACGGCGGTGATGGATCCGTTCTCCGAAGAGCCGACGATGATTCTGGTCTGTGATGTCATCGAGCCGGACACCATGCAGGGTTATACCCGCGATCCGCGCTCTGTGGCCAAGCGTGCCGAAGCCTATATCAAAGCCTCTGGTCTGGCGGATGTGGCCTACTTCGGCCCGGAAAACGAATTCTTCGTGTTTGACGATGTCCGTTGGGGCAACGAAATGTCGGGCTCGTTCGTCAAGTTCGATTCCACCGAGGCGGCGTGGAATACGGCGAAAGAGTATGAAGGCGGCAACATGGGGCATCGCCCCGGCGTCAAGGGGGGCTACTTCCCGGTGCCGCCGGTTGACTCGCTGCATGACCTGCGTCAAACCATGTGTCTCGTGCTTGAAGACATGGGGCAGACCGTGGAAGTGCATCACCATGAAGTGGCCACGGCCGGCCAATGTGAAATCGGCGTTGCCTTCAACACGCTGGTGAAGAAAGCCGACGAAGTGCAAACGCTGAAGTATGTGCTGCACAATGTGGCGCACAGCTATGGCAAAACCCTGACCTTCATGCCGAAACCCATGTATGGCGATAACGGCTCAGGCATGCATGTGCATCAGTCCATGGGCAAAGATGGCAAGAACCTGTTCTCCGGCGATCAGTATGCCGGCCTGTCGGAAATGGCGCTGTACTACATCGGCGGGATCATCAAGCACGCGCATGCGCTGAATGCGTTCTGCAACCCCTCCACCAACAGCTACAAGCGTCTGGTGCCGCATTTCGAGGCGCCGGTCAAACTGGCGTATTCTGCGCGTAACCGTTCCGCGTCCATCCGGATTCCGTTTGTTTCCAACCCGAAAGCCCGCCGTATCGAACTGCGCTTCCCGGATTCCACGGCGAACCCGTATCTGGCGTTCTCCGCCATGCTGATGGCGGGTATCGACGGGATCGTGAACAAGATTCACCCGGGCGAAGCGGCCAGCAAAAACCTGTACGACCTGCCGCCGGAAGAAGAGAAAAACATTCCGGAAGTCGCGTTCTCATTGGATGCCGCGCTGGATGCGTTGGATGCCGACCGCGAATTCCTCAAACGCGGTGATGTGTTCTCCGACGATCTGATCGATGCGTACCTGGAGCTCAAACGGGGCGAAGTGCAAACCGTTCGGATGCGCCCGCACCCGATGGAATTCGAGCTGTACTACAGCCTGTAATCGACAAGACCTGGCCGGGGCAACGCTCTGGCGGGTTTCGCGATAGAAAAAAGCCCGGCACTGCCGGGCTTTTTGTTGTGCGGGCGCGGATGCCCCGTATCGCTTGGGGAATCGCGGATCAACGGCTTGTGTCGTTGCCGCGTTGGGGCAACCCTGCCCCAAATGGGCGGCGGGGAATGATTCAGCGCCTCTTTAGCGGGCTTTCAGCGATTCTTCTTCCTGTTTATCAAACAGTACCCCGGCAGCGGCGGAAGTCAGAATCAAAAAGCCGGTGCCGATGATCCAGGCGAAATACCAAGGGGCTGCATCCCCGAGCACAATCGCCAGCGCGATCAGAATCATTGCCAATAAAAAGAAAATCGCGAACCAGATCAGAAGTTTCATGGGATGTATCTCCAATGAGGCGCAGTTTGCGCCTGCGGGTGGGGGCGGCCGCCCATCGGCCGCCGTTGCGACCTCGAATCAATACGCATGGGGGTCATGCTCGATCTTGTGGCTATCGACCTTGCCGCGCATCACATAAAACGCCCAACTGGTGTACCAAAGAATCAGCGGCACAAACACGGCAGAGAAGCCGGTCATCCACAGCAGGGTGGTCTGGCTCGAGATGCTGTTCCAGATGGTCAGACTTTGATCGGGATTTGAGGACGAGGGCATCAGGAACGGGAACAGGCTGATGGCCGTGGCGCCTAACACTCCGACCCAAGCAAAGACCCCCATCCACCACGCGATGGCTGGGCGGTTGGCGCGCAGCAACAGACCGCCGAGCAGCATGCCCGCGAATCCGAGGATCGGCACCACCCAAAGCAGCGGCTGCGCGCGGTAGTTCGCTAACAGGCCGCCGACATCGCGGGTCACGGTTTGCGTCAGGGGCGTTTGTGCGAGCGCCGGATCGACCGAATGCGTCAGGGTGAACCCTTGCAGGGTGGAAATCCAGACCCCGCCAATCGCGAACAGGGCGATGGCGACGAAGGCGGCAAGGCTACCGACCTTGCGGGCGCGTTCGGCCAGCACACCGTCGGTTTTGATCGCGATCATGTTGGCGCCCATGAACATCGCCAGCGACAGGGAAAGCACCCCCGCCAGAATCGCCAACGGATTGAACAGGCTGAGGAAGCTGCCGGTGTAGTAGGAGCGCAGATCCCAATCGAAGTGGAAGGGAACGCCTTGCAGCATATTGCCCATTGCCGCGCCGTAGATAATCATCGGCAGGGCTCCTGAAATCAGGAAGACCCAGTCAGCCGTGTTGCGCCAGGCGGCGGAAGAAATCTTCGAACGGTATTCGAAGGCCAGTGGCCGCATGATCATGCTCCACAACAGCAACAGCATCACCACATACAGGCCGGAAAACGCGGTGGCGTAGATCAGCGGGAAGGCCGCGAAAATCGCGCCGCCGCCGAGGATGAACCACACCTGGTTGCCGTCCCAGTGTGGGCCGATGGCGTTGAGCATGGTGCGCCGCTCCAGATCGGTTTTGCCGATGACGCGCAGCAGCGCGCCCACGCCCATGTCCATGCCGACCATCACGGCGAGTCCGAGCAACAGCACGCCCAGCAGCAGCCACCACAACAGTTTCAGTCCGAAATACAGTTCCATGTCACACCTCTTGATTGGCGGTTGTGTGGATTGGTGCCTTGGCATGGACGGGCGCCGGGCTGCCGCCCAAGGTAGCGCCGCCCAGAATCGAGCCGCCTAGGCTGCCGGCGGTGGGTTGGGCGTTGTGGTCGTGTTGATCCGGCCCCTGTTTGATGGCGCGAACCATGAGATACATCTCGATCAGGATGAAGATGCTGTACAAGCTGACAAAGCCGATCAGCGAGAACACCATGTATTGCACACTGTGGCTGGAGGCGGACATCCAGGTCGGCAGCAGGTTATACACGGTCCAGGGCTGACGGCCGAGTTCCGCGGTCAGCCAGCCCATCTCGCAGGCGATGAACGGCACCGGAATCAGCCAGAGCGAGAACCGCAGAAACAACGGATGTTTCTCGACCTCGTTCCGCAGCGAATAAATCATCGCCAGAATGAAGAACGCCAGCATCAGGAACGCCACCCCCACCATGATGCGGAACACCCAGTAAATGGCGAACACATCGGGGATGGTGTCCTGCGCGGCTTTGGCGATATCGGCCTCGGTCGCCTTGCTCACATCCTGATCCGGCGCGTAGCGCTTGACCAGAAAGCCATAGCCCAGGTCATCCTTGTGGGCATTGAACTGCGCCAACGCGGCGGCATCGTTCGGATTCGCTGAAAGCAGTTTCAGCGCCTCCACGGCCGGAATCCCGTTTTTGATGCGCTGGGCATTGTGCGCGATCAGCTCTTTGATGCCGGGGATTTCTTCATCCAGCGTATGCGTCAGCAGCGGCGTGAGCAGATAGGGAATTTGTAGCGCCCAGGTATTTTCCTGCTTGGCCTGATCCGGCCAGGCCATCAAGTTGAAGGGCGCGGGGGCTTTTTCGGTGTCCCACATCGCTTCCATTGCGGCAATCTTGGCCGGTTGGGCGTGGGCGCCGATAAAGCCGAGCGCATCACCGAGCGTAATCACGCCGATCGTCGAGAGCACGCCGAAGATGGTTGCCATGCGGAACGAGCGCCGCGCCAGTTCCAGATGTCGTTTTTTCAGCAGGTAAAACGCGCTAACCCCGGCGACGAAAATCGCCGCGGTCACATAACCGGCGATACTGGTGTGCACGAATTTCGCCTGCGCATCGTGGCTGAAAATCAGCGCGGAGAAACTTTCCAGCTCCATGCGCATGGTGATCGGGTTGAACACCGCGCCCTGCGGATCCTGCATGAAGCCATTGGCGACCAGAATCCACAAAGCGGAAAGGTTCGAACCCAAGGCGACGAGGTAGGTCACGACCAGATGCTGCCCGCGCGACAGGCGATCCCAGCCGAAAATCATCAGGCCGATCATGGTGGATTCCATGAAGAACGCCATCAGCCCTTCCACCGCCAGTGGCGCGCCGAAGATGTCGCCCACAAAGCCCGAGTAAAACGACCAGTTGGTGCCGAACTCGAACTCCATGGTCAGGCCGGTGGCCACGCCGAGGGCGAAATTGATCAGCAGCAGCTTGCCCCAGAACTGCGTCATCTCCTTGTAAATCGGCTTGCCGGTGACGACATACACCGTTTCCAGCGCGGCCAAAAATACGGTGAGCCCCAGGGTGAGGGGGACGAAGAGAAAATGGTAAAGCGCGGTAGCGGCGAACTGCCAGCGCGAGAGTTCGACGACGGTATCGTTGATCATCATCAGCCTCCTTGGGCGTATTTGTGTGATCGATCGGCGGGCGGTGGCGGTGGGATTTACGGCTTGACCGCCCGGTTAGGCAGGGGTGTCATGCTACGCCCGCCAAGATAACGAGGATATTTCTATGCCGGATAAAATGATTAGGGGGTGCAGGGTTTGTTGCGGGAAAACCACGGGAATACGGCGGAGTTTTTGTGGAAATTGGCCGAGGATTTGCATTGATTTAGTGCAGCGAAAGACTCGGGTATTGGCGCCGTTGCCCGTTTATGTATAATAAATTGTTATTTAATAACTGGTAATTTTTATGATTGAGCGTCGTCATCTGCTGCGTCATTTGAGTTTTCTCACCTTGCTGGAAGGCGGCTCGCTGATTGCGCTGGTCTTGATCGCCGTGCCGCTCAAATACCTTTGGGCGGCACCGCTGGCCGTCAAAATCATCGGGCCCATCCATGGGGCATTTTTTATCTGGACAGTGCTCACCCTCGCTCTAGCCGCCGCCCGTCGCGCCCTGCCGCTGGGCAAGGCGGGGCTCGTATTTCTCGCCGCGCTGGTTCCATTTGGCGGCTTGTGGTCGCATCGCCTGATCGACCGTGAACGCGCCAAGCTGCCGAGCAACGATTGACGGGATCGCCGGGGGTGTTTTCTGGCTCGGGATGGGTCAGTTTTGTGCGGGTACTGGGCAGCCGGCTGCGTGACCTTTGAGCCGGCGTACATAGAAATTCAGCGCATCAAACCGGCGGGTCTGGAACACTTCGTTGGTAATCAAGCCGGTGATGAGATAACCGGACAGCACGAAAAACACATCCACGCCGACATAGCCGCCAGCAAAACCGACCAGCTGCGCGTGATCGGCCACAACCAGCAGGATGGCGAAGGCACGCAGCGCCTGAAGATCCGGGCGGTAGCCGGGGGTGGCAATCGGGGCTTGCTTGTGTTGGGCCATCGGGCGCTTATTCCTTGGTGAGTACCGAGCGAGCGCCGGGCGAGAGTCAGTATGCTGCGGGCGCATGGGCGGGCATGGTGACACAGGCACCGTCAATCGGCGAGGGGATTGGAAGTGCCCGTCGGTGCAGGCTTTGCTCACCCGCATTTTCTCCGGTCGCTGGCAAAGCGGCGGTATATGGCCTATACCCGATGCGCGCCGCTGAGTTGCGTGACAAACCACAGGGCGCTGGCCGGCTCGATGATGTGATGGTCGTGGCCGCTCGTTCAGGTTGTTACGCGGTTTAGCAGGCCGTTGAAAAACTCTTTTCAGCGGCCTGCTAAGGCAAGCCACGGATGGCTTGCACGAAGAGCAATTATGTTCACTGATTGATCTTCGGAGGCCGTCGCGACGAGCCGAGTTGAAAAAGGGCGGGAAAGCCCATTTTCAACATCCTGTTAGGGTCAGGGCGGTATCGTTTGTGCGGCGTCTGGCCGTTGGTTCGGGGTCTACTTTTCGCGAACGGAGGGTGTGAAGATGCGTGTTTTCTCTGCGTGTTGGTTGAGTCGTGGGTTCCTGCCACTGTGTGCAGTGATGTTGAGTGTTGGGCAGCCGGCCGCCGCCGCGCCGCTGGAAGCGGGGCAGGCAGCGCCCGCATTTACCTTGCTCAATCAGGCGGGGCAGCCGGTCTCGCTTTCGGCGTACCGGGGCAAGTGGCTGGTGCTGTATTTTTATCCGAAGGACTTTACCTCCGGCTGCACGACCGAGGCGCAGAGCTTTCGTGATGCGGTGCCCAGTATCGAGGCGATGGGTGTGTCCGTGGTCGGCATCAGCGAAGATAGCGTGGCAAGCCATGCGGCTTTCGAAAAAGCCTACAACCTGAATTACACCCTGTTGGCCGATGAAAATGGCAAGGTCGCAGCGGCTTATGATTCGTTATATGACCTGTTCGGTCTCGCAAAAATAGCCAAGCGGCATACTTTTATCATTGATCCCCAAGGGAAAATTGCCGCCCGCTTTCTGGATGTCGATCCGGCACAAAACCCGCAGCAAGTCATCACCACGCTGAAGCGCCTGATGGCGTCCCGCTAGCAGCCTGTCGTGCGTGATCCGTGCGCGGCGGTTGGCATTCACGCCGACGCAGGAGCCAGTTTGATCCTTCCCGATTCACGGATGGTCGGCGGGGCGAATCACGACGGTGCAGGTCATGCCGGCCGCAAGGTGCATATTGGCCGGCACCGGGTCGAGCTGGATGCGAACCGGAATGCGGCTCGCCAGGCGTACCCAGTTGAATACGGGGTTGACGCTGGCGGTCAGATCGGCGCCGACCGGGTTGTCGCGGTCGGTAATGGCGGGGGCAATGCCGGTGACCCTGCCTTTGAGCGGCTGGGTTTGGCCGAGCAGGGTGACTTCCGCCGGATCGCCGAGGGCGATTTTTTGTAGCCGGGTTTCTTCAAAGTAGCCGTATACCCAGAACGAATGGGCTTGGACTAAGGCCAATTTCGGCGCACCGACGGCGGCATAGTCGCCGGGTTGTAGCAGTAGATTGGTGACCGTGCCGGCCACGGGTGCGCGCACGGCCGTTCGTTCGAGGTTGAGCCGGGCCAAGGCCAGCGCGGCTTGGGCGGCTGCGCGTTGCGCTTCCGCCGCGCGCACGGCGAGCTTACTGTCCTGCTGGGTTTCGTGGGCGACGATCGAGGGATCCAGCCCTGCGCGCCGCGCGGCCTGGTCTTTTTTCAGGGCAAGCTGGATGTCGGCCTGTTTCAGCGCGGCTTCGGCCGTCTGGACGGCGAGCTCATAGCGTGCCGGGTCAATGCGAAACAGCAGCGCGCCCTGCTTAACGAGCTGGTTGTCCTGTACGGCGACAGCGACGACGCGGCCGGGTACATCCGCCGTTACCTGTACGATATCGGCACGCACCCGGCCATCGCGGGTCCATGGGGCATCCATATAGTCCTGCCAGAGCCGCCACCCCAACCAGGCCGCCAGACCGACAATCAACACCGAAAAGAGAAAGCGCGTCAGCGCCGAGCCGTTCATCGATACCACCATCCGCCCAGAGCGGCAAAAATACAGACAAAGACCGCAAAGCGCACCAGAGCGGGATGCCAGACCCAGCGCTCCAGCGGCAGATTTCGCGTCCATTCGGCCAGCAGCGCGTAGGCAATCACGCTGGCGAACAGAATCAACAAGAGCGTGGGCACGGACGCATCGAACAGGGGCCATTCACGCGGCATGAGCGGAATCCTCCGGACTGGGCACAAACTCTTGGTAGATCAGAGCCAGATAGTGTTGCACGCGCGAAGGCAAGGTGCCGGGGGTGAGCAGCGGAGGGATTTGCTGCGTCAGGCGTGCGGCATCCTGGTGCGCCAAGGCTTGCAGGACGGGCGCCAGGCGGGTCGTGTCCTCGCCCTCCGGCGCATGCAGTGTCTGGCGGAGTTCGATGGCCGCGCGCCCCAGCGTTTGCAGCCGCAGTGCCTGTTCGAGCTGCTGTGCTTGTTCATCGACGCGGACGCCCGGCAAGGTGGCCAGTTGGCGGACAAGTTCACGGGTATCGCGCTCAAAGGCACCACGCAGCCCGGCAAGGGGACGGGTACAGGCGCGAACCAGCTCGCGATCGAGTGCGGCGCGCAGACGGTGGCGAAACCACGGACTGTCGGTAGGTAAAATCAGCACGAACGACAGCCCGGCGACCGCGACCGCCAGCAGCAGGCCGATGCCATTGTTCAGCAACCCGGCCGGATCGAATACGGTGAGATTGGCGGGCAGTGCCAGCGTACTAAAAAACAGGCCAAACCCGACGCCAACCGCGCCGAAGCGGGGCGAGGCCATCAAATAGCCGGTCGCGAGCAGAAAAGGCAACCAGGCCGCGACCAGCAGCGTAAAGCCGGATAAGGCGGGCAGCAGACCGAATTGAAAGCCGACGGCGGCGATCAACGCCAGCGCAATCCCCTGCCCCATCTGCCCCACGGCGCGGGTCGGATTGGGGGCGGTCGCGAACAGGGCGCTGACCACCACGGCGATGGTGACCGCCAACGGGCCGGTCGGCCAGGCGGTGCCCAGCCAGAATGCGCTCATAACGATCAGCACGAGAACCGCGCGAATCCCGGCCGCCAACGGCACCAGATAATCCGTGCGGTGGATACGCTGCGCCTTGCGTTTGAGCGGCGTTGGTTGGGCATAGGGATTCAACAGCGCGGTATGTGCGCTGCCCAGCGCACGAAATTCGTGGAGCCATTGACGCAACAGGTGCAGGGTTTCTTCTGCGAGTCGGCGGGCGTCAGGCGAGGCGTTAACCGGTCGAGGGGTACGCCGTTGCCATGCATCGAGTTGTTCTGCCCATTGGGCCAAGGCTGGCCAATCGGGCATCTCGCGCGGGGTGCCGCCGGTGGACGACAAGCAGCCAACGCCGGGGAGAAAGGCGGGCGCGATCCAGTCTGCGACCGCGGCGTATTCGGGGCGTGCGAGCAGGGCTTGATGGCGATTGAGTACTTGCAGCGTGCTCGCGGCCGCCACAAATTGCGTGAGCCAATCGTCCAGCGCCCGATTTTCCGCCGCTGCCCGCCCGTCCGCGAACAGCGAGATGGCGCGAAAGTTGGTCATCGCCACCAACCCCTGCGTGGCCGTGAGGTGCAACGCGCCCCACTGCGCGGTCGGCAGCCCGCCGGTAATCACGCGTTCGGCGACGGCGGTCAAGCCCGTCAGCCGCGCCTGCGCCGTTTTGATGAGATCACCGCGCATCGAAACGGGCGCAATCAGGCCGCTGATGACGCTCGCGACGGTAATCCCAAGTAACACCTCGGTCAGCCGAGTGACGGCAATCTCAAACGCCTGGCCGGGGTCCAGTGCGGCGGGCAGCCCGACCAAGCAGGCGGTATAGCCGGCCAAGACAAAGGCATAGGATTGAAAATTGCGGTACCACGCGGCACCGGCAGTCAGTGCGCCGATCCACAGCGCCAGCGCGGCCAGAAACCAGAATCTGTCCTGTGCGAAGGTGGCGACCAGCAGCAGCGAGACGCCACTGCCGATCACGGTGCCGAGGGCTCGATAAAAGCCTTTGGCGACGACCAGACCGGTACGCGCCTGCATCACGATAAACACCGTGACTACGGCGGTTTGTGGCGAATCGAGCGCGAGCCGATAGCCGATCCACAAGGCCAGAATGGCGGCCAGGGCGGTTTTCAGCACGAACATCAGGGTGTCTGCTTCGCGCCGAAGCCCCGTCACGACGGGGTGCGCCCAGCGCGGGATGCGGGCGCTGTTCATGTTGACCCATCGACCAACTGACGCAGCAGACGCGCCAATTGGTGTTGATCCGTCGGGGTCAGGCACGCGAAGCGTTGCTGGATAACGGCCATGGCTACCGGCAGCACCGCGCTCAATCGGCGCTGTCCCTCGGGGGTGAGCGAGATCTGGACCCGCCGACGGTCGGCGGGGTCGGCGGTACGGCGCACCAGTTGCTGGCGGGCGAGTTCGTCACACAGCCGCGTGAGATTGGCGGGCTTTTCGTGGGTGGCGGCCGCGAGTTCACCGGGCGTCAAACGGTAATCGGCGGTGCCAAACAGCATCACCAGAACCGCATAACTCGGGTAGTTCAGACCATGTGTCTTGAGCGCGGTGTTGACTTCATCCGTCAACGACTTCGCCGCGAAATGAATCAGGCGTGCCAGCGTGGCGGTGGCTTGATCAAAGTCCGCGCTGCGCTCGGCCGTGCGTTGGAGCCGGTCGGCGGCGGCGGAGAAGGCAGTCGGGCGTTGGTTCATCGGGCATTCCTTTTCGGGGTGAGCTGATCCGGTATGCCGCCTCCAAGCGCGGTATACAGCGCCGCGAGCGCATCGAGCCCGGCGGCGTTGATGGACAGCAAGTTTTGACGCGCGCTGGCGAGGTGATCCTCGGCCGCGAGAACCGGCAGGGCATTGGTCAACCCGGCGCGGTAGCGGCGTTTGGCTTGATCGAGTGCCCGTTCCGCCAGAGCCTGCGTCTGGGTGGCCAGCGCGCGCTGTTCTGCGCCGAATTTGAGCGCGGTCAGCGCCGCGCTGGTTTGCGTCAGCGCGGTAATCAGGCTTTGGTTATACACGGCAACCGCTGCGTCATATTCCGCGCTGCGGGCCTTGAGCGTGCCGCGCAGGGCGCCGCCGTCAAACAGCGGTAAGCGGATGGCTGGCGTGAGGCCGAGATTGATCGAGCCGGGCTGTAAAAAAGCGATGAAGCTGTGCGCGGCGGCCAGCCCGCCCAAATACGCCGTGAGGTCGATATTGGGGTAAAAACGGGCTCGTGCCACCGTGATGCCTTCAGCCGCTGCCGCCACTTGCCAGCGCCGAGCGCGGACATCCGGTCGTTCCGCGATCCAGTTGGCCGGAATGTTCGCCGGCATCGCCCAGGCCGTCGCGAGCACGCTGGGTTGGGCGGGCAGCGGAACGGCCAGCACAGCGCCTTGCCCGGTGAGTGCGGCCAGTCGTTGTGCGGTGAGCGCGGCGAGCGACTGTCCTTGCGCGATGCGGGCGACCACTGCGTCTTCAGTTTGCTGGGCAGACAGCAGGGCTTGATCGTTCAGGAGACCATGCGCCAAACGAGCGTGTTCGATGGCGACGGTTTGCCGTGCAATGGACAGGCGGTGGCTTTCTTGTGCCAGAACCCCGCGAATGTGGGCGTACTGGAGATAGTCATGCACGATGGCCTGGATGAGCGCAAGGCGGGCGGCTTCATACGCACAAGCCGCCGCGCGGGTTTGATCGATCGCCCCTTGTGCCTGGGCGCGGTGTTCGCCCCACAGATCCAGGCTGTAATTCAGGCTGAAATTGAGCGAATTATTCCAGGTGGTCGAACCGCCAAACGGCGGTGGAAAAAATTGGTTTTCCGACCAATGTGCCAGCCCAGTACTCAATGCCACGCCGGCCTGGGGGTCGAGGCGCGCACCGGCAACCTCGGCGTGGCCGGCCGCCTCGGCCAGGCGGGCGCGGGCTTCGGCAAGCCCCGGATTATCGGCCAGTGCGGTGTCAATCAGGATCGTGAGGTTAGGGTCCCCCCAATCCTGCCACCATGCGCGGGTCACGAACGGGGCTGGCTGCTGCGAGAGCTCGGCGGTGAGCGTCAAACGATCGAGCGATTGGGGTTTGGCATGCGGCGCAATGCCCTCGGGGCTAATGCAGCCCCAGAGCATGATCGAGAGCACTGCGAGTGAGAGCCAACGCATGGAGAGTTTCCAAAATGGTTTTATGACTAATATTACACAAATGAAATAAATTGCAACGGCTGTCTGCACCTAATCACCGACGCGGCGCGTAAACCCGATACCGGGGCAGGCTCCGGGGGCAGGATGTCCGCAAGGAAACTCTGAAAAACCCATCCCGGGATTTATTCAGTCAGCCCTGTCGCAGTGGGCTTACGCCCGCAACGGGCTAAATCCGTCCAAGGATCGGTCAATTCAGGTTTTTCACAGAGGCGTGGCGATGAATCGAGTAGTGCGGGGGCTGGTAGCTCTGCTGGGGCTGTGGGCGGTGGGGATCGCGGCGGCGGCGGCCGCGCCGGTCGACTGGCAGCCGTATGGCTCGGCCGCGTTTGCCAAGGCCAAAGCCGAGCATCGGTTGATCTTGCTGGATATGGTGGCCGTGTGGTGTCACTGGTGCCATGTCATGGACGATAAAACCTATGCCGATCCGGCGGTGGCGAATCTGCTGAATACGCATTTTGTCCCCATCCGGGTGGATCATGACGCCCGCCCGGATCTGGCGGAGCGCTACCGCAATTATGCGTGGCCTGCGACCATCCTCCTCCGCCCGGATGGCACGGAGGTGTTTCGCGAAGCAGGGTTCATTGAGGCGGATCGGATGCGGCGGATTCTGCAGCAGGCCGAATCGATGCCGGCCTTGCCGCCCGAAGCGGAGCAGGTGGCGGCGTCACCGACCGCCCAGGCGGTTTTGGATCCGGCAGTTCGGCAAACCTTGCTTCAGCAGCACGCGGCCGCTTGGGATCCGGCGCTGGGCGGGTTGCGTTTGCCGCAAAAGTTTTTGGTCGAAGGCGAGGTGCGTTGGGATATGTATCTGGCCGAACAAGGCGATGCGGCCGCCAAGCAACGGGCGATTGCTTATCTTGATGCCGCGCTACACCTGATCGATCCGGTGTTTGGTGGCGCGTATCAATATTCCACCCACGGCGATTGGCAGCACCCGCACTATGAAAAGATTATGTCCGTGCAGGCCGATTATTTGCGGGTCTATAGTCGGGCGTATCTGCAATTTGGCGATGAGCGTTATCGGCAGGCCATCGCGGCGATTGCCGGTTATCTTGCTGAATTTTTGAGTGCGCCGGATGGTGGCTTTTATCCCAGCCAGGATGCGGACTTGATGCCGGGGCAGAAAGCGAGTGCGTACTTTGCCAAAAATCGGGCGGCGCGCCTGGCGCTTGGGGTGCCGAGGGTCGATCCACATGAATACACGGCGCAGTCGGCGATGGCGATGGAAGGCTTGCTTGATGCGTATCAGGCCACGGGCGATCGAGCGTATTTTTTTCGCGCGATGGCGGGACTCGATTGGGTTCTGCGGCATCGGCGGCTTGATGCGGTTGGCTTTCGACACGATGCGCACGATGCGGCCGGGCCTTATCTCGTGGACAATCTGTTCATGGCGCGGGTGTATCTCGCCCTCTATCGCATCACGCGCACGCCGTTATGGTTGACGCGCGCCGAGCAGATGGCCGATTGGATGGAGAAGCATTTTGCCCGGCCAGAGGGGGGAATGCTTAGTGCGGTTCCGGATGGCACGCCCATTGTGCCGGTGCCGCAAATCGACCAAAACCAGTGGGCGGCTCAGTTTTATTGCGCTCTCGCCCGCGCCAGCGGCAACCGGCGGTATCTGGACGCGGCAAATGCGATTTTGGCGTATTTGGCGAACCCGGCGGTCGTTGCCTCGCGCGTTTCCAGTGCGGGGGTGCTGTGGCTCGACGAGGAGCGCGCGCAATTGAACCGGGCATTACCGCCGGTTGGGCGCCGCCCCGCTCCCTGAGGGATCGGGCGGGCAATCCTTGAGCGCGGCTTCCAGGTTGGGGTAGCGCGGTTGCCAGTCGAGTGCCTGCCGGATGGCCTGCGCACGCACGCGCTTGGATTCGCTCAAGAACTCGCGGGACATCGGCGAGGCGCTGGCGAGCACCTCGGCCAAGGGGCGGCAGGGCGGCGGCGCCAGGCCAAAATGCGCGGCGGTGCGCAGATAAAGCATGCTCATCGGTTGCGGGTCGCCATCGCTCACATTGAACACCCCGGTCACCGGCGCGCCCTGTTCGGCGCGGGCGATCAGCCGGCCGTAGATTTCGGCGAGATCCTCGGCATGGATGCGGTTGGACCAGGGCGCGTCCTCCGGGCAGACAATCGCTGTCCCCGCGCGGATTTTGTCGAGTGGCAGACGGTCGCAGGCGTAAATGCCGGTGATCCGCAAAATCGCCAGCGGCACGCCCCGCGCGGCACCAAAGCGCTGGCTGCGTTGCTCGGCATCGAGCCGCCGCCGTCCGCGATCATGTTGTGGTGCGGCCGGGCTGTGTTCATCCACCCAGGCGCCGCCGACATCGCCATACACGGCCGTCGTGCTCGCGTAGATCAGTTGTCGCGGTGTGCCCCCCTGCCCTGCCTCCGTGAGCCAGCGTTGCAGTCGGCTGTCTTCGAGCCCCTGCGCCGGGGGCGGTGCGAAATACAGCCACAGCGCGGCCTCGGGGAGCGACTGCACCGGAATGGTGTCGCGATCGAGATCACACACCAGCGACTGCCAAGACGCGCGATGCCCAGCCGGTGCGCGCGCGGGTCGGCGCGCCAGCGTGATGATCGGATGATCGGGGTGCCGCTCGGCCACGCGGCGGGCGATATCGCCATAGCCAATCAGGATCAAGGGCAGGGTCATGAGGGGCTCCGGTGTGCGTCGGTACTGCGTAAACCCCGCCATATGGCTTTGGGATGCAGTCCCACCAGGGCGGCGGTGGCGGTGAACAGAACCGCGCCGCCGAGAATCAGGCCGGCCAGCCACAGCGCCCGGTGTGCGGCCGTCGCGCTGCTCCAGAGGGGCGCCGCCGGTTGTAGCCACGCCAGCACCGCGACCATGACGAGGGTCGCGACCAGCACTTGCGTGATAAAGCGCCAGAGCGCGGGATCGGGTCGCCAGGCGCCCCGGCGGTGAAGAAACACGGCCAGCAGGCTGACATTCACCCAGGCCGCGAGTGCGGTGGTGAGCGCGAGCCCCACATGCGCGGCGTGGCCGCCGAGCAGAAAAATCCATGGCAAGACGATCAGTGCTTTGAAGGCGAGATTGGCGCCCACCGCCACGAGGCCGATCTTGACCGGGGTTTTGGTGTCCTGCCGGGCATAAAAGCCGGGCGCGAAAATCTTGATCAGTAGGAAGGCCGGCAGCCCCAGCGCATAAGCACTCATGGCGAGCGCCACCATGTGGGTATCGAGTGCCGAGAACGAGCCATATTCGAACAGGGTCGAGAGCATCGGGGTGGCGAGCACGATCAGGCCGGCACACATCGGCAGGCCGAGCAGCAGCGTGAATTTGATCGCCCAGTTGAGCGTGCCGGTAAAGTCGCCCTGATCGGTGCGGCTGAACGCGCGGGAAAGCTTGGGCAGAATCACCGTGGAAATCGCCACCCCGAACACCCCGAGCGGCAGCTCGACCAGCCGGTCACTGTAGTACAGCCAGGACACGCTGCCTGCGACCAGCAGAGAGGCCAGAATCGTATCGACCAGCAAATTGATCTGGGTGACGGAGGCGCCGAACATCGCGGGCAGCATCAGCCGGATGGTTTTCCGCACGCCGCTGTGTCGCCCGAACCGGGGTCGCGGCAGCAACCCCAGCCGGGCGAGGAAGGGCAATAAAAACACCAATTGCAGGATTCCGGCCAGAAACACGCCCCAGGCGAGCGCCATGACCGGCTCGGCCAGATGCGGTGCCAGCAGCAGCGTGGCACCGATCAGCGCGATATTGAGCCAGATCGGCGCGAGCGCTGGCATGGCGAATTTGCCGAACGCATTGAGCGTGCTGGCGGCAAAGGCCGTGAGCGAGATGAAAAACAGATAGGGAAAAGTGATCCAGAGCATGTGCTCGGCCAGCGCCTGCTGGGTCGGGTCGCCGGAAAACCCCGGCGCGAACAGCAGAATCACCAGCGGGGCGGCGCTGATGCCGAGCGCCACCACCAGTGCCACCACGGCCGCGAGGGTGCCGAACATATGGTCGATGTAGTCCTTGAGTTCTTCGCGCGGGCTTTTTTCCCGGTATTCCGACAGCACCGGCACAAAGGCTTGTGCAAACGCGCCTTCGGCAAACAGGCGGCGCAGGAAATTCGGGATTTTGAACACCACGAAAAAGGCGTCGGTGGCGGGGCTGGCACCAAATACCCGGGCGAGCAGCATATCGCGCACAAAGCCCAGGATGCGCGAGAGCAGGGTCATGCTGCTGATGACCGCCGAGGAGCGAAGCAGGCTGGCCATCAGGCGTTCTGCCGGGGGTGGGCGGGGGTTGCCGTCATGCGGCGCGCGCCTGCAATTCGTCGAGCAGCGCTTCGTAGATTTGCGAGAGCGCCTGCAAATGCGCGACGGGGACTTGCTCGTCGATTTGGTGAATCGTGGCGTTCAACGGCCCCAATTCGATGACCTCGGCACCGGTGGGCGCGATGAATCGCCCATCGGAAGTGCCGCCCGCCGTCGAGGGCAGGGGGCGGGTGCCGGTGATTTTGGCCACGGCGGTTTCGATGGCCGTCACGAAAGCGCCCTGGCGGGTCAGGAAGGGCTGGCCGGAAATCGACCAGCTCAGGGTATGCCGCAGTTGATGCTTCGCGAGTAGATCGGCCACGCGCTGCTGAATGTCGGCCACGGTGGTTTCGGTGTTGAAGCGCAGGTTGAACTGCACCGTCAATTCGCCCGGAATCACATTATTGGCGCCGGTGCCGGCCTGAATATTGGCGATTTGCAGGGTGGAGGGCGGGAAATGCGCGTTCCCCCGATCCCATTCGATGGCGGTGAGTTCGGCGAGAAAGGGCGCGGCGCGATGTACCGGGTTGTCGGCCAGATGCGGGTAGGCCACATGCCCCTGCTTGCCGTGAATCACGAGATTGGCGGTGATCGAGCCCCGGCGGCCGATTTTGTATTCATCGCCGAGTTGCGCCCGGCTGGACGGCTCGCCGACCAGACACCAGTCGATGGTTTTGCCCTGCGCGCCCAGCCAGTCGATGACCTTGACCGTGCCATCGACCGCGACGCCTTCCTCATCGCTGGTGATCAGGAATGCTAGGCGGAAGGCGGGTTCCGGCACGCGCGCCAGAAACCGTTCGCAGGCGGTGACCATCGCGGCGATCGAGCCTTTCATGTCGGCCGTGCCGCGCCCGATCAGCACGCCATCGACCACCGTGGCGGCGAACGGTGGCACGGACCAGGCCGAGAGGCTGCCGGCCGGTACGACATCCGTATGACCGGCAAAGCAGAACAAGGGGCCGCGCTGGCCGCGTTCCGCCCAAAAATTATCGACGACGCCAAAGCGCAGCGGGGTGCAGCCAAAGCCGAGCGCGGTGAGCCGTGCCATGAGCAGCGGCTGGCAGCCGGCATCGTCCGGCGTGACGGAGGCGCGCGCGACCAAGTCTTGCGCGAGGCGAATCGTGGGGTCGGAGTGAGGGGTCATACGCAGACTTCTTGCCAGAGGAGGGGGTCAAAACCGATCAGCGTGCGCTGCGGGGTGACGAGGATTGGCCGCTTAATCAGGCTGGGATTGTGCAGCGCCGCCGCGCGGGCGGCTGAGGCATCCATCGTGTTGCGCGCCGTCTCGGGCAGGCTTCGCCAACTGGTGCCGCGCCGGTTGATTACCGTTTCCCAGCCAAATTCGTTTAGCCAGTGTTCGAGCTGCGCTTCGGGCACCCCAGCCTTTTTGAAATCATGGAAGGCATAGGCGACAGCCCGGTCGTCGAGCCAGCGCCTGGCCTTTTTCACGGTATCGCAGGCGGAAATTCCGTATAAAACAAACATAATCAATAAGATACCTAAGAAATTCCGATGTGCCGATATAGGAAAGTTTAATGGAAGGATTCTGCCACGGCTGACTAGACTCCTCTTGCGTAATCCATCCGTTCAAGCGTTGTCGACAGGAGTTCGCGATGAGCCGAAAACAAATTGTACGCCGGGTTTTGGGGATTGGGTTTGGTCTGGGCTTGAGTCTGGGGGGGGCGTCAATACAGGCGGCGCCGCATGATCCGAGTTTTGGTCAACAGTTGCATGCAGAACATTGCGCGGGCTGTCACAAAGCACCCCACAACGCGGCATTCTACGAATCCCGGCGCGGGCAAAAAATCCAGTCGCTCGCCAGTTTGCACACCATGGTGGGTGCCTGCGCCAATCATTTCAACATCGGCTGGTTTGAAGAAGAAACCGATGCCGTCACGCAGTACCTGAACACCCAGTATTATCGGTTCTAAGGAGGCTCGGATATGAAAGCCCGGATGGGCGGATTTTCCGCGCCGCCCTGTGGCAGAATGGGGCGCTGGTCATCACGCCGGGCTCATCATGCCGCCGGAGGGGATGGCCTTGGATAATCCACAAGATCCGGCCTGCCGCGCCGGACGATCAAGGAGCCAGAGATGGGTGTCACGCTGTCGGTGCTGTTGTTTATCGTCGGATTGATCGTCGTTTGGGCCATCATCCTGTACAACGGGTTGGTGGTGCTCAAGCACAATGTGTCGCAGGCTTGGTCGAATATCGATGTCCTGCTCAAACAGCGCCACGACGAGCTGCCCAAGCTGGTCGAAACGGCGCGGCAGTACATGCAGTATGAGCAGGCCACGCTGGAAAAGGTCATGCAGGCGCGTGCGGCGGTACACGGCGCCCAGGAGCGCGGCGATTTGGATGCGCTGGGCTTGGCTGAAGGCCATTTGCGCACCGGGCTTGCCGGGTTCTATGCCGTGGCGGAGGCGTATCCCGAACTGAAGGCCAATACCAGCTTCCAGCATCTGCAACAGCGCATTTCCAGTCTGGAGAACATGATCGCCGACCGGCGCGAGTTCTATAACGCGGCGGTCAACATCAACAATGTGCGCATCGAGCAGTTCCCGGATGTGCTGATTGCGCAGTTGTTCCGTTTCCGTCCGTTCAAACTCCTCACCTTCCGCGAGGATGAGCTGCAGGATGTGTCGGTCAAGACCCTGTTCTCATCGTAACCCGTTCCCGGCGCGCGCCGAGTCCGTATGGCGGCTTATCAACAGTGGCTGAACACGCTGACCCCGAACGAATACCACGGCTGGCTGTTCGGGCTGCTGGTCGTGCTGCTTGGCGTGTTGGGCGCGGGAATTTATTGGTTGCGGCAGTCGGCCTGGATTCGCAATACGCCGACGGCGCGGATTGCGTCGGCGTCGCAGGGCTATGTCGAAATCGAGGGGACGGCGGAGCTCGATGCGGATCAACCTTTGGCTTCACCGCTCACCGCGACCCCCTGTGTCTGGTTCAGTGTTCAGGTGGATCAGCGGAATTCCGAGGGCAAAAAAGGCTGGCAACGGATTTATCACGCGGTGAGTGATGCGTTGATCACGGTGCGGGATGCCACGGGGGGCTGTTATCTCGATCCCGATCATGCCACGGTGACCACGGTCAGTACGCGCGTCTGGTACGGTGACACCGAGCGGCCGATCGTGTCGGCTGGGGTTTCGTCGAGTGGCTGGTTCACCGGGTCGTATCGCTACACCGAGCGGCTGCTCCACCCGGGCGAGGCGATTTATGCCCTGGGCTGGTTCCAGACCATCGAGCATGATCCGGCGATCGTCGAGCAGGATTCGGTTCGGGCGTTGCTCGCGGCGTGGAAGCAGGATCCGGAGAAGATGCGTGCCTTCGACACGAATCGAGATGGGCAGATCAGTGCGGAGGAATGGGAGGCCGCGCGCCAGGCGGCGGTGACGCAAGTGGCGGCGGCGCAGCGCGAGGCTCGCCCACCGGCACAAACGCATCTGATGAATTATCGTGCCGGCATGGGTCGCCCGTACCTGATTTCGGCACTCGATCAAACCGCGCTGGCGCGGCGTTATGGCCGCTGGGGTCTGGTCTTGTTCGCCAGCAGTCTGCCGCTGTTTTTTCTGTTGATTACCGCCTATTACCTGCGTACCGCCTAGTTCGGCCTGCTCGTTGGGCCTGTGACTTTGGCTTCGCACCCTGCCCGAAGGAGCCCCTGTGACCGCGATCGCCACCTGGAATGTCAATTCGCTGAATGTGCGCCTGCCGCAGGTCTGCGACTGGCTGGCCGCCGAGCGCCCTTCGATCGTCGGTTTGCAGGAACTCAAGCAGGTCAATGAAGCGGTGGATACCGCCGCGTTGCAGGCCGCGGGCTACCGCGCCTTGCTCAATGGCCAGAAAACCTACAACGGGGTGGCCTTGCTGTATCGCCAGGGTTTGCCGGAGCCGACCGAGATCTGTACCGAGATTCCCGGATTCGATGACCCGCAGCGCCGCGTGATCGCCGCAACTTTCGGGCGATTGCGGGTGATCAATGCCTATGTCGTGAATGGCGAGTCGCTCGATTCCGACAAATTTGCCTACAAGCTTCGCTGGCTGGCGGCATTTACCGACTGGCTGCGCGCAGAAGCCGCCGCGCACGACAAGCTCGTGATCATGGGGGATTTCAATATCGCGCCAACCGATGCGGATGTGTACGATCCGGCGGCCTGGCAGAACGCGGTGCTGTGCTCACCGGCCGAGCGACAGGCGTTTGCGGCACTGCTCGCGCTGGGGTTGACCGACACCCTCGGCACGCAGGCACCGGCGGGAAGCTTCACCTGGTGGGATTACCGGGCAGCGGGTTTTCGGCGCAATCTGGGCTTAAGGATCGATCATATTCTGGTGAGTCCCGCATTGGCGGCGACCGCGTGGCAATGCCGGGTGGATAAAACCCCGCGCGGTTGGGAACGGCCGTCGGATCATGCGCCGGTGCTCTGGCAGACCGAGGCGGGTGCGGCGCTGTTCGAGTAAGGTTGCGTGCGGGAAAACGGCGGGGCGCTGTCCCCGCGCCGGCTTCAATCGGCAAAAATCTGTTGCCAGGCGTCGATGACGATCGCGCGTTCCTCGGCAAAGTCTTCGGGTGGCACGGCGAGGCTGGCTTCATCCAGGGTGAGATGATGGCTGGCATCGCGCAGGCGTTGATACGCCGAGACGAGCCGCTCGGCCAATCCGGTGTCGATGACGCCCCCCTGCGCGAGCGCGCGCAACTGGCGGATATTGTCGGTGTGCTCGATCAGGCTCGGAGCATCGACGGCATGCCCCAGCAGCAGAAATTGCACGATAAATTCGATGTCGGTGATGCCGCCGACCCCGCGCTTCAAATGAAACAGGCCGCGCGCGGTGTCCTTGTCCAGTTCTTCGCGCATTTTTTGCCGCATGCCGAGCACGCCGTCGCGCAGGACGACTGGATCGCGCCGCTGGCAAATGGCCGCTTGACGAATCTCGGCAAAACGCGCCCGGAGCGCCGGGCTGCCGCTGATGACCCGCGCCCGGCACAGCGCCTGGGTTTCCCACAACCACGCCTTGTGTTGTTGGTACTGGGCGAACGCCTCGATGTGGCTGGCGAGCAAGCCGCCCGCACCATCGGGGCGCAGCCGGGTATCCACTTCGTAGAGCACGCCCGCCGGGGTGCGGGCACTGAGGGCGTGGATGATTTTTTGCGTGAGGCGGGCGAAATAGACGGCATTGTCCAGCGGCTTGGGGCCGGTGGTCTGTCCTTCGGCTTCATCGGCATCATGCAGGAACACCAGATCCAGATCGGAGCCATAGCCGAGTTCGATCCCGCCCAACTTGCCATAGCCGATGATCGCCAGTGAAGGCTGACGATTGCCGTTGTCGCAAGGGCAGACTGGGTCGCCATGCCGGGCGCGCAGGGGGCGGGCGGCAAAATCCAGCACGGCGTCGAGCACCACTTCCGCCAGCCAGGTGAGCTGATCGGACACGCGCATGACCGGCAGCACGCCCATCACATCGGCCGCAGCCACCCGCAGGGTCGCCATCTGCCGGAACCGGCGCAGCTCATCGAATTGTCGCTCTTCATCATCGGCAAAGCGCGCGAGAATGCTCGCCAGCTCCTGGCGGAGCGCCTCTTTGGCGGGCGGGTGGTACAGCGCATCGGCATCGATGAGTTCATCGAGCAGAATCGGCTGCTGGCGGATCAATTTGGCGATCCAGGGGCTGGCGGCACACAGCTTGACCAGATGCGCCAGCGCTTGCGGCTGCTCGATCAACAGCGCGAGATACACCGAGCGGCTCAGGACGGCGTCGATCAGGGCGAGCACCGCATCCAGCGTCTCGGCCTGATGCGGGTGCTGGGCGATCTCCCGCAGTGCCTGCGGCATCAGGGTGTTGAGTCGTGTCTGCACGGTGGCGCTGAGCCCGCGGTGCAAAGTTTTGCGCCAGTCGCGCAGCTGGCGGATTGTCCCCTCGGGGGTGGTGAGCCCGGCTGTTTGCAGCGCCTCCAGGGGCAGATCCTCTGACGAGATGGACTGCCAGAGGCGATGAAACGGATCCGATGCGCTGGGCGCGCTGCGGTCGGTATTGAGTACGGCGCTGAAGTGGCGGTGAATCTGTTGTCGGTGCCGATTCAGTTCCGCGAGAAACGAAGGCCAGTCTGCCTGATTCATCGCCCGGGCAAGGCGCGCCTGATCTTCCGGCTGGGTCGGCAGGGTTTGGGTCTGTTGGTCATACTGCATTTGCAGGCGGTTTTCCGCCCGGCGCAGAAAATCGTATCCGGCGCGCAATTCTTCGACGGCAGGGGCGGGCAGTTCGCCCATTTGTGCCAGGGTGTCGAGGGTGTCGAGGATGCGTCGGCTCTGCAAGGCCGGTTCACGACCGCCGCGCAGCAGCTGGAATAACTGGCCGATAAATTCGACTTCACGAATCCCGCCGGGGCCGAGTTTGATGTTGTCGGCGAGATTTTTGTGCTGCATCTCCCGCTCGATGGCCTGTTTCATGTCGCGCAGTTGGGCGAACGCGCCAAAATCTAGGTACTTGCGGTACACAAAGGGCTTGAGCAGGTTGAGCAGGCGGGCGCCCGCCGCAAAATCCCCCGCGATCACCCGCGCCTTGATCAGCGCGTACCGCTCCCACTCGCGGCCGATCGTGGTGTAGTACACCTCGGCCGCGTCAAAGGGCAACGCGAGGGCGCCTTCGTCGCCGTGGGGACGCAGGCGCATATCGACGCGGAACACGAAGCCCTCGGCAGTGACTTCATCCAGACTGCGAATCAGGCGTCGCCCCAGCCGGGTGAAAAACTCACTGTGGCTGAGTGGGCGGGCACCGTCGGTTTCACCTTCTTCCTCAAACAGGAAGATCAGATCAATATCCGAGGAATAATTAAGCTCCTGTCCGCCGAGCTTGCCCATGCCGAGCACCACGAGTTGAACCGGCTCGCCGCCCGCATTGCGCGGGCTGCCATGCCGGGCGGTGAGCGCCTGCTCGTGGTGACGCAGCGCGTGTTGCACCGCCTGATCCGCCAATTCGGACAAATCCAGCAGGGTTTCTTCGGTTTCGGCCAAGCCGCAGAGATCCCGCCAGCCAATCCGGATCATTTCCTGTTGGCGTAACTGGCGCAATCGGGCATCAAAGGCCTCATCGGTCAGGCCAGTAAGCGCCGCATCAAAGCGGGCGGCGAGATCGCCCGGCGCATTGCGGGTGTTGAGCAGCGGCAGCAAGCTTGGCCAAAGCCCATGCGTTCGTGCAAGGTATTGCGCGATGAAGGGGCTGGCAGAAACGACGCGGAGGAGTTGCGTGGATTGTTCCGCCGTGGCGCCAGCGGCGGTTGCGGCATCGATCAGCGCCTGATGCGGCGTGGGGGAAGGTGGAGCCATGCGAGCGCGAGAATCAGCCAGCGGCGGCTGCCACGGCGCTATCGGCCTGCTCGACCAACTGTCGGCTCAGATAGAAAAGCCGCATTCCCTTGATGGCATCGGCCGGTCGGTGTGCCGCACGGACGGATTCCACGACACCGCAAAGAATTTGCCGCCCCTGAGGCGCGGTGTCGTCGTACACCACCAGCTCATCGCCAATCTCGGCCGCCATCAAGCCGGCGACGGTCAATCCCTGCTCGGATTCCCGAGTGAGAACGGCCAATTGCGGTGAGCCAAACTGGTTCAGCTTTTGAAGCTGAACCGGCCGCGCAACAAAGTCTCCGCGGCGTTCTTGTTGTTGTTCGTGCGCGATGAATTCGGCAATGTCGCTGGGCGTCAAGGGGGATTGAGGAGGCGTTTCAGACATCGCAAGCCACCAAGTATGGAAATGACATGTCGATTCTGGCGGAGTTTGGCTCGTCTGGCTAGCAGGTCGTTGAAACACGCTTTTCAACGGCCTGCTAGGAAGCTCGGCCAGTGGTTCTGGGTCTGGCTTGAGCGATTGCACCGAAAGACTTAAGCATCAGCCGGTTAGCGGGACTAATTCTTGACAGGCGCGCCTACCGGGTGGCATGATCGGGAATCAATTTTCTCACCCTTGGGTGGCGGCTTTCTTGGCGCCCGTCGGTGCGTTGTTTCTGGCGTACTTTTGTTGTTGCGCCTGCATGACCCGTCACAGAATTTACCGATTATTAATGACATTATTCAAACAATTACTGAATAACCCGCATGGGCGTGATTTTGTCGTTGGCGATTTGCACGGCAACCTGGCGCGGCTGGAAAAAGCGCTGGAGTATCACCAGTTCCGTCCTGAAGTGGATCGGGTAGTGGCCGTGGGGGATTTGATCAATCGCGGCGCGGATTCGCTCAACACCCTCCGCCTGCTGTCTGAACCCTGGTTTTTTTCCGTGGCGGGCAATCATGAGCGCCTGCTGAGCCAGCACCGGCACGCCTTGTTGCAGCGCCAGTTGGAAGCGCCGGCGCGCCAACGGCTGAAAACGGCGGGCGCGGACTGGTTGCTGGATGCCTACGATGCACTGAATGATGACAAATGGGCGGATCTGATCACGGAAATCCTGAACTTGATCAGCCAGATGCCGCTGATGATCCAGATTGGTAATGGCACCCGCGCGGTGGGCGTGGTGCATGCCGAACTGCCCGATTGGGAATGGAGCCGCAGCGTGTCGCGGCTGGAACGCATCAAGAAAGTGCGGTTCTGGGATCAGGCGCGGGAAGAGCCGACCATCGAGCCGATTCTCTCCGGTCGTACCCAGTTCCAGTCGCTGTTGCGCGGGGATCATCAGGATCGCGCGGTCAATGGCATTGCTTGGGTCATCCACGGCCACAGCATTTTGAATGCGCCGCGCCGGGCCGGGAACCGTCTCTGGATTGACACCGGAGCGTATGAAAATCAACCGGATCGAGGGCTTTCTGTGGTTGAGGTGGGGGAGTCCCTGACCGTGACCACCCATTTCCGGGATTTGCGCATCCGCACGGAGCGTTTTGCCCCGCATTATCAACCCCGTTTTTCTGTTGCCGTGAGTTAGTTGTATTGAAAACCGCATTGCATCATGAGCTCGATGGCTTGTCTGTCGCCGAACTCGAACGGTTGATCCAGTCCATCGATGCCGAGCTGAGTCAACGCCAGCGCCGTGCCGCCCGCCCGCCGGATGAGCAGGAAATCGTGCAGGTTTTGTCTTTTGAACTCAAACGCCATCGCAAACAAAAGGACGAGGTGTTCAATCCCTTTGCCTGAAGGATGCGTGCGCAGGGGTCGCCGCCGCCGGGGTGTCGCGGAGTCGGTTTGGATGGAAAAAGGGGCGGCGGATGCGGGTGATTTCGTTTAATGCCAATGGCATTCGGTCGGCGGCCAGTAAAGGGTTTTTTACCTGGCTGGCCACCCAGTCGGCCGATTTCGTGTGTATTCAGGAAACCAAGGCGCAGCCCGATCAACTGACGGATGCCCTGTTTCATCCGCTGGGGTATACCACGGCCTATGTTTCGGCCGAAAAGAAAGGCTACAGCGGGGTGGCGATCTATGCGCGGCAAGCGCCACAGCAGATTCATCGGGCGCTGGATCTGCCGGAATTCGATGCCGAAGGGCGCTATGTCGCCTTTGAATACCCGAATCTGCTGGTCGCCTCGCTGTATTTGCCCTCGGGGTCCGCGGGCGATCACCGGCAGGCATCTAAAGACCGATTCCTGATCGAATATCTACCCAAACTCGCGGCGTTGGCGGCGGGCTCGAAGCCGGTCATTCTCTGCGGCGACTGGAATATCGCTCATCGGGCAATCGATCTGAAAAACTGGCGCAGCAATCAGAAAAACTCCGGCTTTCTGCCGCACGAACGCGCATTTTTGGACAGGGTATTCGGCGAATTGGGGCTGGTCGATGCCCAGCGGCATTTGTTGCCGGATACCCCGGTATATACCTGGTGGTCGAATCGGGCGAATGCCTGGGCCAACGATGTGGGGTGGCGGATCGATTATCAGATCATTTCGCCGGTTTTGGCGCCGTGCCTGACGCGCGCCACCGTTTACCGGGCGGAAAAGTTTTCCGATCATGCCCCGCTGATCATTGACTACGCCCCGGGTTGTGTCGGGATCGAATAGGCGCCGCGTCGCCGTTCAAAGGATCGGTTCGGGCGGTGTGCTGGGGGATTGGCTGGGTGGAATGCTGTCCGGCGCAGGGCGAGGCTGATCGAACCAGTGCCCCTGCACCCAGGTGATGCCGGCGGCTCGAATCGCCGCGAGTTCTTTGGGCGTTTCGATGCGGTGCGCGATGATGGTGACGGACAGCGTGCGTGCCAGACCCAGCAGGCTGTCGATGAAGGCGCGATCCCGGTCGATGCGTTCGCGGTTGGCCAGCCAGTTGGCATCTAGTTTGATGAAATCCACGGTATATCGGCGCAGGTGCTGGAACACCCAGTGGCCGGAGCTGGCGTCGTCGATGGCGAATTTGAAGCCAAAATTGTGCAGTTCTTCGACAAAATGATCGAATAGGTGCAGATCGGCCAGCGATTCCCGCTCATTGAGCTCAAACACCAGGCGATGGCGGGCAATGCCGAGCGTATCGACACGCTGAGCGATATCGCTCAGGTAGCGACCCTGCCGCACCGTGCGGGGTGAGATATTGATGAACAGCAAGCCATCACCGTGTTGCATGGGTTCTTTTTGCAGCAGCAGGTCAGCGATGGCGAGATCAAATTCGGCAATGACCCCTTTGCGTTCGAGCAGGCCAATGAAATCCTGCGCGACCAGCCGCCGCTTGCCGATCATGATGCGGGCAAAAACTTCGACCCCCACGCGATGCAACAGCAATTCTTCCGCCGGATCGCCGGGGGCGTTTTCGATGTGGAAGATGGGCTGGAAGTCGATCTCCAGGCCGCCATCGTGCAGCGCAGCCAGCAAGGCCTGTTCCTCGATGACCGGGTGCGGCAGATCATCGAGCGGTGCGTCGCTCTCCGGAAAGGCGAAGCCATTCTTGCCATTCTGCTTGGCGCGATACATTTGCGCATCGGCGATGGCAAACAATCCGCGGGCGGTTTCGGCATGCTGCAGCCCCATGGCGATGCCGACGGAGAGCGAGGCTCCGACGGTGCTGCCGTCTGGCGCGCGCAGGCGGAACCGACGCAGTTTGGCGAGCAGGCGCTCGGTGACCATGATGCTTTCTTTTTCGCCGGCCTCGGGCAGAATCGCGGCAAATTCATCGCCGCCGTAGCGCGCCAGAATGTCGCCAGAACGCAGGCTGTCTTGCAAGGATTCGGCCACTTGGCGCAGAAACTGGTCACCGAAGGCATGGCCGTGGGTGTCGTTGATCGACTTGAAGTTGTCCATGTCGATCACCAGCACGGCAAATGCATAGCCATGACGGGCGGCACGCCCCACCTCGTAGTCCAGCAACGACCAGAACATGCGCTGGTTATACAGGTGGGTGAGGGGGTCGCGGGTGGCGTAAAACTCCAGATCTTCGGTGTGTTTTTCAATCGCGCGCACCGAGCCGATCACATTCAGCATTGTGGAGAGGATGGATTCGATCACCAGTTGCGCCACGGGTTCGGCGAGCGCGCTGTGCGGCACGATGACGCCCACCACGCCGCGCAGCGCCGGGGTATCGATTTCGATTTTCTTGATGCGCAGATCAATGCTGGCCGGATCACTCAGGCGACGGTTCGACTGCTTATCGATGCTGTGTTGGCGCGGAACCAGTGCCGCCAGGCTCACCCCAAGGCTGGTGCTGATGGTTTGCCGCACCCGCTGGCTGATGCTGGCTGCCACGGATTCATCCGGCGGGTCGAACCAGAACAGCTCGACCCCGGCCGGTCGTTCGCCTACGGCAAAGGCCGCGAACACGCCATGCACCTCGATGACGGTATTGATTTCCCGCAGCAGGTTGCAGACATAGCGTCGCCAGTCGCGCACCACATCCGAGGTGATGACGAACCGTTCGAGCAGGTGGATTTCGAACTCCAGCAAATTACGATCCACCGCGAGATGGCGCACGCGGTCGGCGAATTGGTCGGCAGCGGCCAAGACCCCATCGAGCTCGGTAAAGCCGAGTTTCGCGTCGGCAAAGCGGAGCGTGGAAAGATCCTCCACGCGTTCGATCCGGGCGATGGCCATTTTGAGCGATTGCAGCGAACGACCCATGCGCCCGGAGAGCAGTAAGGCAATCAGCAGCGCGGTGAGCAGCGGGATCGGCATGATCCAGAGCATCCGCTGCCAAAGCTGCTCATGCGCACGCGCGGTGAGTGTCGCTACCGGCTGGGCAATCGAGAGGACACCCAACACATTGCCCGCCTGGGCGTTGGTGTGGCAGGCCAGGCATTGGGTTTCGGCAATCAGCGGGCGGTCATAGCGCACCAGCCCAGCGGCCATCTGCACCTGCGCCTGGCCGGTTTTAAAGGCGGCCAGCACGCCCTGATCCGGGTTGGGTTGTTCGATGGGGCCATATTGGGCAATGACGCGGCTGCCGCGATACAGTTCGATGCGCGCGCCCTCGTTGTTGGCCTGGGTGCGGATGGTGGCGAGAAACTCATTGAGCTGCGCCCGCGTCCAGCCCTGGCGCATAATCTGGTACATGGCATTGAAGGTGCCGTCGGCGAGCGAGGCGGACATTTCGGTAGCAGATTGCCGCACCGCGCGATCAAACACATCCGCCGTGGCCCAGTACATCGCCGCCGCCACCAGCAGAGAAACGCCCAGTGCTGAGGTAATGATCAAAAACCGGATCGAACCGAACCAATGGCGGATAGCCAAACTCAACTTCCTTTGTTTGTGTCCAATCAAACGCGCAAATTTATCCCGAGTTTAGCGAAAATTAACCGGGTCATTGATCAGGCTTTTTGCGGGGAATCAGAAAATCGTTATGTGTGAAATTGCTAATGGAGTGGGCTGCCGATGAGTTTGCCGCGCGCGCATCTGGTGTTATTACATGGCCTGGGTGCGGATGCGTCCGATTTGCGCCCGGTGGGGGAAGCGCTCGCGGCCTGGGTGCCCGGTCGGGATTGGTGCATTCACACCCCGGCCGCGCCCGTGGCGCCGGTGTCGCTGAATGGCGGCCTGAGGATGCCGAGCTGGTTCGATATCTACGGGATTGAGCCGACAGCGCCGGTGGATCAGGCCGGTATCGCCGCGGCGGCCGGGCGGATTGCGGCAGAGATCGACACGCTGCCGGGGGATGCGCCAGTCTGGCTGGGCGGCTTCTCGCAGGGGGGCGTGGTGGCACTGCACGCTGCCTGTCGGGTTCAGCGGCCATTGGCCGGGTTGATGTTGCTCTCGACCTGGTTGCCGGATGCGACGGGTTTTGCAGGCGCGCCTGCCTGTATCGAACTGCCGATTTTTGTCGGCCACGGCACGCAGGATGACATCGTGCCCGCGCCGGCCGCCGAGCGGCTGGTGGCGCGGTTGCGCGCGGTCGGCGCGACGGCACTGACGGCTCGGTTCTATCCCATGGCGCATCAGATTTGCCCGGAAGAATTGGGCGATTTGGCCGAGTGGATGTCTGCCGCGTCGGGCTGAATCGTGCTGGGCTCAGTCGTGACTCAGGTCATCGAGCGTCAGGCTGAAGCCCGCAAGAAAGTGTTCGCGGAAATAGGTGATGGCGGGGAGCTGTTCCGCCGCCGTATCCAGTTTCTTCTGTAAAAACTCTTCGGCTTTGCGAAATTCCAGATTGCCCGCGAAGCGTTCTTCCAGGCATTTGAGGTAGGCGGCCATCGAGTCGGCGGCTTTGACCACGCGCGCCACGGCGGGCTCGATGTGTTCGCTTTCGATTACCCGGGCAAATTCGTCCTGCAATTCTGCGGGGAGCAGGCGGGTGAGTTTCCGTTCGGCATGGGCTTCGAGCGCCTTGTAGGAATCGAGGATGTCCTGCCGGAAGTATTTGATTGGCGTGGGCAGATCGCCGGTGATGATTTCCGATGCGTCGTGATAGAGCGCGACGGTGACGATGCGGCCAATGTCGTGTTGCTCGCCGTGCAGCGTGTTGCCGATCACGGCGAGCGCGTGGGCGATCATCGCCACTTGCAGGCTGTGCTCCTGAATGTTTTCGGCGCGGGTGTTGCGCATCAAGCCCCAACGCACGATGTATTTCATGCGGGCGAGATAGGCAAAGAAATGGCTCTGAGGGGTCGGGTTCATCGGGTGGTCTCAGGGGGGCGGGTGAAGCCAGCTTCGCGCAGATGCGCCAGGGTGCGCACCGCGAAGCTGTCGGTCATGCCGGAGAGCATATCGGTCAGCAGTTGCGCTTCGCGGTAACGCAGCGGCATGGGGTTGCGTGGGTCTTCAAACACGCGGCGGTAGTTTTCGGAAATCAGTTGGTACAGATAGCTGGATAAAGGCCCGTTGCGCGGACTGGCGGGGTCGGCCGGATCGCGCCGGTCGGTGATGGCGAACCAAAAGGCATCCATCAGGCCGTGAATCACCTCGAAGCCAGTGAGTTCGACCTTCAGCACTGATTTGTGCCGGTACACATGTTGCCAATTGCACGCCTTGAGTGCGCTGAGCAGGCGGCCGGCGGGGGAGGCATCCAGCAACTCCTCGGTCAGGGTGTTGTTGCGGATGGCCGGCAACTGGGTGATGAAGCTGTCGGCCACGGCCTGCATGAGCGCCCCGATCGCCCGGATGCGAAAGGTTTGCATCGAGATGTCGTTGAGTTCTGCCGGGGATAGCCCGACCGCACGATACTGCCGATGTTCCCGCTCAGCCAGACGGCACATCTCCGTCACGACCGGGTCATCGTCGGCGTGGTGACGCAAAAACGCGAGAATATCGGTGAATGAAAGCAGCCCCTTTTTGACGGCATCTTCGGCATCCAGCACGGAATAGGCGATGTCATCACAGGCTTCCAGCACCCAGGTCAGCGGGTGGCGCTGATCCGGCGCGAGGCCGGTGGCGGTTTGCACGGCCTGCACCAGCGCCTGTTCGGACTGGAAATACCCGTGCTTTTTTCGTACCACGGTGCGCCGATCGCAGGCGTCGCTGGCGGTGGGGTATTTGATCAGCGCGGCCAGGGTGGCGACGGTGAGATTCAGGCCGTAATCGTCGTTGATCAATTGCAGTTTGGTGAGCAGCCGTAGCGTTTGCGCATTGCCCTCGAAGGCCAGAAAATCCTGCCGCATGGCGGGGCTGAGTCCGCTCGATTCGGCCAGTACGCGGTGCTGATGTTGCGCAAACCACCGGCTGATCGCCGCTTCGCCCTGATGTCCAAAGGGCGGGTTGCCCAGATCGTGCGCCAGCCCCAGCGTGGCGAGCAGCGCGGGAATATCACGGCGGGCATGGGGCAGCGCCGCCGCCAGACCCCGGTTGAAGACGAGATCGATGCCGATGGAGCGGGCGAGATTGGCCACTTCATGCGAATGCGTCAGGCGGGTGCGCACGCTGTCGCCGCGATCCAGCGGAAACACCTGGGTTTTGTCCGCCATGCGCCGCACCGGCGTGGAAAACAGAACCCGGTCATAATCGCGTTCGATTTCTGTCCGGGTTTCGGTGGCGAATAACGGCGCTGCGGCGGCGCTGGGGCGGCGGCGCGCGGCATTCAGCCAGCGCGACCACTGGGCGGTTTCGGGGTCGTCGGGGCTCGGCGACCGAACAGGCGCGGGGGGATTCATCGACGGCGGCGCTCGCAAACTGAAGGTGGCGGAAGCTGGGGAAAGTCCGTATTTTGCGGCATCATCCCACGAACGAAAACTACAGAGGAGCGTGTCATGCACATCGCCGTGATTGGCTTGGGGTTGATGGGGCGCGCCATCGCCCAGCGGTTGCAGTGTCAGGGGCTGCGCGTCACGGGTTATAACCGTTCGCCGGGAGCGCCGTTGCCTGGGGTGGCGATCAGCCAGGATCTGGCGGAAGCGCTGGCGGGTGCCGAGGTCGTATGGGTGATGCTGGCGGATGCGGCGGCTTGTACGGCCGTGTTGTGCGATCACGGTCAGGCGGCGGGGCTTGCCGGTAAAACGATTCTGAACGGTGCCACCATCGCCCCGGCGCAGTCGCGGGCGCTGGCGACCAGCCTCACCGCAGCCGGGGCGCAGTATCTTGAAACCCCGGTGCTGGGTTCCACCCCGCAGGCACAGGACGGCAGTCTGCAAATTCTGGTTGGCGGCGACCCCGCAGTATTTGCCGCCCAGGAACCGCTGTTGCGGTTGTTGGGTGTGCCCACGCATTTTGGTGCGATCGGTCAGGGCGCCGCGGTCAAACTGGCGATGAACCAACTGATTGGCAGCCTGACCGCCGCGTTTTCGATGAGTCTGGGTTTGGTGCAGCGCGAGGGGGTGGCCGTGGCGCAATTCATGGACACGCTGCGACAAAGCGCACTGTATGCGCCGACATTCGACAAGAAACTTGCGCGGATGGAGGCGCGTGCGTTTGTGCCGGCCAATTTTCCGCTCAAGCACTTGCAAAAAGACCTCCGGCTGTTCACCGAGGCCGCTGCAGAACGGCAGATCGACACGCGGTTATTGCAGACACTGAGCCAGGTGCTCGACGAGCGCGCCCGAGCAGGGCATGCGGATGAGGATTACAGCACGCTGTTTGCCCAGTTCGTACCGCCCGAGGGCTGAAAACGCGGCCGGTTCAGCGCACCAATCCGGCTTCGACCTCGTCGCGCAGGGCTTTCCCGCTGAGTTGTTCGATGAGGGTCAGCGCAAAATCCATCGCCGCACCGGGGCTGCGACCCGTGATGAGCTTGCCATCGACCTCGACCGCTTGCGTGCTTACGCTGGCACCGGCCTGCTCTTGCTCGGTCAATGCGCCGGGGTAATGCGTGATGCGTTTGCCGCGGATCAGCCCGGCTTTGGCCAGCACTTTCGGCGCGGCGCAGAGGGCGGCCACCCAGCGGCCTGCGGCGGCCTGGGTTTTCACTAAAGCAATCACGCGCTCATCGGCGGCCAGGTGATCCACACCCGGCTGCCCCCCGGGCAATACGATCAAATCGACGACCGCTTGTTTGTTGAGCAGCGCCAGATTGCCATCGGTGACGAGGCGGGTGCCTCGGGCGCCGGTGACTTCATCCTCCCGCAAGCTGAGGATCTGAATCTGAAATTTGGCGCGGCGCAGTAAATCGATGATGGTGACGGCTTCCAGCTCTTCGAAGCCGGGCGCGAGCAGGATCATGGCTTTGGGTGACATGGGTAACTCCTGTTTAGATGGCTGTAGAAATGATTCGACCCGGTAAGCTTATCGCGTCCGGGTCGGGAATGCAGAGCAGCGAATCGCTGCCTTTTGTGCGGTTATTGGCTGGCTTTCTGCTTGTCGCGCTGCGCCATGATGGCCATGCCTTTCAGCAGGCTCAGCCCTTCATAGAGCTGGTAGTCGGTTTCGACCAGCGGTTTGCCGTCGGTATCGAGCATTTGCTTGATCGGCTGCGCCGGGGTGGCCGGTTCCTTCTCGCCCTTTTTCTCGTTCGGATTGCCAAGATGGCCGCTCAGATCCGCTTCGCGGATATTAAAGACCTTGTCGATATCCGATACCTTGAGCTGGTGAACCTCGACATCCGGTGTGATGCCCTTGCCCTGAATCGAGCGGCCAGACGGCGTGAAGTACAGCGCCGTGGTCAGCCGCAACGCGCCGCCGTTGGACAGCGGCATGATCGATTGCACCGAGCCTTTGCCGAAGCTGCGCTCGCCCGCGATGAGGGCGCGGCCATCGTCCTGTAGCGCCCCCGCGACGATTTCCGAGGCCGAGGCCGAACCGCCGTTGATCAGCACCACGATCGGCGCCCCATTGAGCGCATCGCCTTCGTGCGCCTTGAAGCTCATTTTCGAGTCGGCATCGCGGCCATTGGTGTACACGATCAAGCCGCTGTTGACGAAGGTATCGACCACGCCGACCGCCGCTTGCAGCACGCCGCCGGGGTTGTTGCGCAGGTCGAGCACCAGCCCTTTGAGGGGATGGTTGTCGTTGTCCTTGACCAGTTGTTTGAGCGCATCATTGAGCTGCTCGCTGGTGTCTGACTGGAACTGCGCGATGCGCACATAGCCGAAATTCGGGTCGAGCATCCGCGCCTTGACGGATTTGACATTGATGATGGCGCGTTCGAGGGTGACATCAAACGGCTTTTCGACGCCATCGCGCACCAGGGTGAGTGTGATTTTGGTGCCGGGATCGCCCCGCATCAGCTTGACGGCGCGCTCCAGATCCAGCCCCTGGGTGAACTCGCCGTTGATCTTCACGATCTTGTCGCCGGATTTGATGCCCGCCTTTTGTGCGGGAGTGTCGTCGATCGGCGCAATCACGGTCAGCACCTTGTCTTTCATGCCGACCTGAATCCCCAAGCCGCCAAACTTGCCGGTGGTGGTTTCCTGCAGATCCTTGAATTCCGCCTTGTCGAGGTAGTTGGAATGCGGGTCGAGCCGGTCGATCATCCCGCGAATCGCGTTATCCATCAGTGTCTTGTCGCTGACCGGATCGACATAATCTGCTTTGACGCGGGTCAGCACATCGGTGAAGGTGCGTAACTCACTCAGAGGAATGCTGTTGTCCGAAGCCGTATTGGCTGCGTCGTCTTTATCGGCCATCGCGTTGATCGCAATCGCGACAGAAAAACCGAAGGCGGCAGCAACGCCCAAGGCAGTAGATTTGCGCAACCAGTGAGCCATGAATTTTATTACTCCATCAAAAGGTTGGTGGCTGTGACCAAAAAACGCGCCACGGTTCGCTTCGTGCGCAGATGATCAGCATAGCAAGGAAACCGACCCTGCGGCGTTATCGCCGTGCCTGACGATAGGCCGCCCATCGGCTCGGGTTGACGGGATCGTTCCCGCGTCGCACCTCGAAATATAACCCGCTCTCCCGTCCATTGAGCTGACCACAGCGGGCAATCACCGCGCCCGCGCTGACCTGTTGCCCCGTGCGCACGCTGAGCGCGCTGTTGTTGGCATACAGCGACAGATAGCCGCCCGGGTGTTTGAGAATCACCAGCTCGCCCCAGCCTTTCATGCTGTCGGCAAAAATCACGCGACCCGCGGCCACGGCGCGCACCGGGCTGCCCGCCGGGGCGGCAAAGGAAATCCCCTGGGCGCGCATGTCCCCATCGGCGATTTCTGCGCCATAGGCGCGCAGAATCTTGCCGGAAACCGGAATACCGCCATTGACCGCCGCCGGGGTCGCGGCAGGGCGTGGCGCCTGTGCTTCCAGTTCTTCTTCGGAGAGTGCGCTGCGCGGCTGAGCGCCCGACTGGGCGGGTGCGTGGGGTTCGCGCGCCGTTTTGGCCGATTGCGTCGCGGCGTTGAGTCGGACGATTTCTTCGTCCAGCGTTTTCTTCTTCGCCAAGAGTTCGGCCAGTGCTTGCGATTGGGCGTCTGCCTGGGCAACGAGCTGACTCAGCAGCCGGTTTTGTTCCGCCTGCGCCGCCTGGTAGCGCTGATGCTCGGCGTCGAGCTGTTGCTGTGCCTGATCCAGTTTCTGGGCGGCCCGCGTCAAGGCTTGCTGGTTGGCGGTGGCGGCTTGCTGATCGTGGTGTAATTCGGCGATTTGCTGGTTGGTCTGCGTCAGAATCTGCTGCAGGTAGTGTAAAAATCGAGCATCATCGAGTGCGTGGCGCGGGTCGAGGAGTGCGCCCAGCGGGTGCTGATTGCTCAGGCTGTAGGCCAGTCGCAAGCCGGTGTCGATTCGTTGTTTTTGTGCGCGCATCTGTTCATCGAGTGCCTCGGCGCGCGCTTGAAGTTCGGCTTGTTGGGCGGCGATCCGGTCGCGCTCATCGGCCAGATCATCCCGCTTCGCCTCAGAAGACGCCATGGCTTGCTGGGTGCGCGTGAGCTGTTGCCGCAAGGATTGTTGCGCCTTACGGGTGTGTTCCAGCGCCTGACGCTGTTGCTCGATCGCTTGATTGATCGTGCGGCTGTCGGGTGCCGCAAAGGCGAGCACCGGAACGGCAAGCCACAGCCAGGCGACAGCCAGCGGGCGTAAAAATCGAAAAAAAGCGTGATCGTGAAGCATAAAGGCAAAATTCGCGGCAAATTTTCAACGATGCACGACAATGCGGTGAAAAATCGTTAGTATGCGCCAAGATTTCTCTTCCGCCTGGCGAATCCTACGCGCGGGCGGCGGCGGTGGGTTGAGCGGGCGGGCACGGATGCCCCCGGGTGTCAGAACGCTCGAGCAGCCCGATTTTAGCGTTAAGTTCGGAAAGTACGAATGATTCTTGAAATGAATGAGTGTGGTTCGGAGCGATTGATGGCGCGCACGGAAGACATCGACCGCGCGTCGCGTTCGCTGAAGGCGATGTCACACCCGCTGCGGCTGAAGATTTTGTGCGTGCTGGGCGATCGGGAGCTGCATGTGCAGGAAATCGTCGATGCCGTGGGGACGACCCAAAGCAATATTTCCCAGCATCTGGCGATCTTGCGCGACAAGGGGATTCTCGCCTCGCGCAAAGACGCAAACCGGGTGTATTACCGGGTCTCCGATGCGCGCACGCTGCGCCTGATTGGCATGATGCAGGAAGTGTTCTGCCCCTTTAATTGATGGGTCATGAATTTGACCCAGAACGACACGGAAGTCGATTGATCTGATTAATCAACGATCTGTGGAGTTTGACTGATGACGACCGACCGCATTGTCCGCATCATGGCGGGGCTGATGATTTTACTGAGCCTGATTTTGGCGCACCTGACGCAGCAGGTGGATTTGTCGCACCCCAGCTGGCTGTGGTTGACGGCATTCGTTGGCCTGAATCTGTTCCAGAGCGGCATTACCCGGTTTTGCCCGATGGATTCGATTCTGGCGAAGCTGGGCGTGCGGCGCGCGCAATAATCGATTGTTTGGTTTTCGATCGGTATCTTCCGCCATAATTGGCGGAATTTTTTTGTCAGGGGCAGAGTGCCATGCAGGAATTGATGGATTTTTTGATGCGTCACTGGATGCTCACGCTGGCGGCCTTGGTGCTGACCGTCATGCTGATTGGCAACGAGCTGACGCGGGGCATGAAGAAGTTTCGTGATCTCGGTGCGGCGGAATTTGCCCGCGCGATCGGCCAGGAAAACGCCCTGCTCATCGATGTGCGCGAAACCGATGAATTCCGGGGCGAGCATATCAAGGGTGCGCGCCACATTGCGCTGGGTTCGCTGGCGGGGAAGCTGGGCGAGCTTGAATCACACAAGGCCAGCCCGGTCTTGGTGTATTGCCGTTCGGGTAACCGCTCTTCGGCGGGCGCCAATATACTGGTCAAGGCGGGTTTCACGAATGTCGCGCATCTGGCCGGGGGCATCATGGCGTGGAAGGGCGAGAGCTACCCGGTCACAAAGAAGTGAATGGAGGAGCCGATGTCATGGATGCGTCACCAATGACCAATCCGCCCGAAATCGTCCTTTATGGCAGTGCGTTGTGTCCGTATTGCCATATGGCCAAGCGGCTATTGAGCAAACAGGAGCTGGCCTATACGGAAATTTCCGTGGATTTTCACCCGGCGCGGCGCGATGAAATGGAGGCGCGCAGCGGTCGGGAGACTGTGCCCCAGATTTTTATCGGGGCTACGCATGTGGGCGGCTTCGATGATCTGTCTGCCTTGGTGGCGCGGGGTGAGTTGCCTGCCTTGTTGCGACGGGAATCCGGTTCGCCCGCTGATCCGGCGGTTTGAATTCGATCTGCCCCGCAGGGTTTTCCGGCAAGACTGGAAATTCTCGGTGCCTGCCCTATATCGCTGGGGTGAGGCTCGTCGGTTTCGACTCGTCGGTTGAGGAGGTGTTCATCATGTCTGCCGAGTCCATCCATGTCGTCTGCCCGCAGTGTGCGGCGGTCAATCGTATTCCGTCCGAGCGCACCGGAAGCGGTCAGTGCGGCAAATGCGGTGCGCCCTTGTTCAGCGGTCAGCCGATCATCCTGAACGATGCCAACTTCGCGCGGCACATTGCCCGGAATGACCTGCCGGTTCTGGTGGATTTCTGGGCCACCTGGTGCGGTCCCTGCCAGATGATGGCGCCGGTCTTCGCCCAGTTGGCGGAGCGTCACCGCACGGATTTGCGGGTCGCCAAGCTCGATACCGATGCCGCGCCGCACACCTCGGCGCAATTCGCCATTCGCAGCATCCCCACCGTGATTCTGTTCCGTGGCGGGCGTGAGGTGGCGCGTACGGCGGGCGCGATGCCGCTGGCGCAACTGGAGCAATGGCTCACGCCCTACCTGAAAAATGCGGGTTGAACCGGGCGCGCGGAAAATTCCGCCTGGCCAATGGCGCCCGGACATTGGCCGTTGACGGGAATTGCCCGGATCGCCCCCGTTGGCGCGCGGTCTGGGTACAATGCCCGCCCCGTGCGAATGATTTGTTTGCCCTTTTCCACCCACCCATGCAAGGGAGTGACCCATGACCGAATACGCCAACGGCGATGCCGCCGCCCAAGCTGCGGTTGAATCGCAGTTCATCATCCAGAAGATTTACCTGAAGGATGTGTCGTTTGAATCGCCGCAGACCCCGGATATTTTCGTGGCCAGTGACTGGTCGCCCGAGGTGAATGTGCAGGTGGCCAACAACGCTCGCCAATTGGGTGAAGGCGTGTTCGAAACGGCCTTGACCATCACCGCCACGGCCAGCCATAACAACGAAACCATTTATCTGGCGGAAGTGCAGTACGCCGGAATTTTCACTATCGTTGGCTTCGATGAGGCGCAAACCCAACAGATTCTGGGTGCGTACTGCCCGAACTTGATCCAGCCGTATATCCGCGAGACGGTAGCGGATCTGGTGATGAAAGGTGGTTTCCCGCAGCTGGTATTGCAGGCGATCAATTTTGATCAATTGTTCGCGCAGCATCAGCAGGAACAGCAGGCCGCCGCGCACGGTCGTCCGCAGTAATCGCTGTCGAGATGGATGCAGCGCGCAGGATTGCGGTACTGGGCGCGGGCTCCTGGGGCACGGCGCTGGCTATTGTATTGGCGCAAAACGGGCATCCGGTTGCCCTATGGGCGCGCGATGCGGGGCTGGCGGCGCGCTCGGCGGCCGATCGGGTCAATGCCCGTTATCTGCCGGACTGCCCGTTCCCCGAAGGGCTCGACATCACCGCTGACTTGCCCGCCGCCTGCCGGGCAGCTGAGCAAATCTGGCTGGCCTTGCCCACCAAATCTCTGGCTCCATTTCTTGAGACGCAGGCGCGGCACTGGTCGCCCAATGCGCTGATCGTCAATGCCGCCAAGGGGTTTGAACCGGGCACTGGTCGGTTCATCAGCCAGTTGGTGGCCGATCATTGTCCGGCGGCAGGGTTTGCCGTGATCTCCGGCCCGACCTTCGCGCATGAAGTGGCCACCGGCAAGCCCTCGGCGATCACGGTGGCCAGCGCCGATCTCGCCTCGGCGGAGGTCGTGGCGGCGACATTGCGCAATGCTCGGCTGCGTACCTACCCCACCGCGGATGTGGTCGGAGTGGAGTTGGCCGGCGGCTTGAAAAATGTGCTGGCGATTGCCGCCGGGGTGGCCGATGGCTTTGGCTTTGGCGCCAATGCCCGCGCCGCGCTGATTACCCGGGGCTTGGCCGAATTGATGCGTCTGGGGGCGGCGCTGGGCGCGCAGGCGAGCACCTTCATGGGCTTGGCCGGGGTGGGCGATTTGGTGCTCACCTGTACCGACGATCAATCCCGCAATCGCCGGTTCGGGCTGAAACTCGCGCAGGGCTACCGCACCGAGGAGGCCGTTGCCGCCATCGGACAGGCGGTGGAAGGCATTGGCGCGACGGCGGAAGGGGCGCGTCTGGCGGCACGGTTTGGGGTGGATATGCCCATCGTGCACGCGGTGCATCAAGTGTTGTATGACGGCGTGCCGGCGCGTGAGGCCGTGTCATTACTGCTCGCGCGCGAACCCCGGCACCATGAAGACTAGTCCTGCGTCCTTGGGGTGGCGTCACACGGGTTGGGTTCTGCTGGGTTTATATGTCTTGCTGACGGTGCTGTGCCTGTTGGCGGCCGCAGTGACGGATGACCCCAAGGGGCGATTTGTCTTGTTGCAACTGCCGCTGGCTCTGCCCTTGGGTGGGCTGGTTGCGCTGGGGTTTGGTCCATTGCTGGCGGATTTGAGCTGGTGGGCGGCGTATGGCGTGATTGGCGTGCCGACGGCACTGGGCTTGTATGCGGTCGGTTGGGGTTTTGATGTGCTTACGCGGGCGCTATATCGCCGCTGGTTTTGATGGGCGGCGGCTTATTCGACGGGCTCGATCGCAAGAATCCAGATGCGGGCATTGTCTACCCGGAATTTCACGAGCCAGTCCGCGAGTGGGCAGGCGTAAACCCGCAGGGGGTCGGTATGAAACGCCGGTCGCGGATCGAGTGATAGGGTTTGTTCGATCAATTCGCGGGCGCTGCTCGGCAGGTTTGCCCGTGCCTCGGGCGCGAGCGCCGACCAATCCACCGGAATGCGCGGGGGTGGTTCATTCGCCATGCCGCTTTGGCTGTGTGCCGGGCAATCGGTGAAGGCGATATAGGGTTTGATGTCGAGGATCGGCGTGCCGTCGAGCAGATCCAGCCCGCGTACCTGAATCCGCACCCGCCCGCCGACTGGTTCGACCCCTTCGAGCCGAACCAGCGAGAGGCCCAGCGGATTGGGGCGTGCGGGTGCGCGGGTGGCGAACACACCCAGGCGCGTATTGCCGCCGAGCCGCGGTGGGCGCACGCTGGAAACCGGCTGATGCGGTCGGTCGTGGATTTGCCAGATCAGCCACAGATGGGAGTATTGCGTGATGCCGACCCAGGCTTCCGCGCGATCCCAGGGCGGGATCGGTTCGAGCGTGCCGGGCGCGTCCACCAGCCCCGATTGGCGCGGAATCCCAAAGCGGCTTTTGAAGGGGCTGCGGGCAATCGCCACCGCCTGGCAGGTCACGCCGGAGCGGTTCATCGCGCGGCGCCCGCAAAGTCGAGTTGCCGCCACACTTCATACACGGCGATCGCCACGGTGTTCGAGAGATTCAGGCTGCGGGAATGGCCGCGCATCGGCAGCCGCAGGCGCCGGTCGGCTGGGCATTCCTGCAGCAGGGCGGCGGGCAGTCCTCGGCTTTCCGGACCGAACACCAGCACATCCCCGGCGGCGAACGCGGTGTCGAAAAAGCCAGTCTCACCCTTGGTAGTCAGGGCAAACCAGCGCCGTCCGGCAAAGTGCGCCCGGGCGGCGACCCAGTCGGGGTGAATGTGGACCTCGGCGAATTCGTGATAGTCCAGCCCCGCGCGGCGCAGCGCCTTTTCCTCCATCGCAAAGCCGAGCGGTTCGACCAGATGCAGCCGCGCGCCCGTGTTGGCGCACAGGCGGATAATGTTGCCGGTATTGGGCGGGATTTCTGGTTCGAAAAGCACGATATCGATCATCGACGCAGTATAGCCGGGCGCGGCCAGCGGCTGGTTTGTGGCACACTGCGCGGCATGAATTTTCGCGTGATTTGAGGTGGGTATGAAGGTATTGGTCATCGGGGGCGGCGGGCGCGAACATGCGCTGGCCTGGAAATTGGCGCAATCGCCGCGGGTCAGCCGGGTGTTTGTCGCGCCCGGTAATCCGGGCACGGCGACAGAGGCCAAGTGCGAAAATGTACCGGTTGCCGCCACCGACATCGCCGGTCTGCTCGCCTTTGCCGGGCAAACCGGCATCGATCTCACCGTGGTCGGCCCCGAGGCGCCCTTGGTGGCCGGGGTGGTGGATACCTTCCGCGACGCAGGGCTCAAAATTTTCGGCCCGACCCGCGCGGCGGCACAGCTCGAAGGCTCAAAAGCCTTTGCGAAGGATTTTCTGGCGCGCCACCGGATTCCGACTGCGAGCTATCGGGTGTTTACCGAAACTGCGCCCGCGCTCGCCTATGTGCGACAGCATGGCGCGCCGATCGTGGTCAAGGCCGACGGGCTGGCGGCGGGCAAAGGTGTGATCGTGGCGCAGACCGTGGCCGAGGCCGAGGCGGCCATCACCGATATGCTCGGCGGCCAGTTCGGCGCGGCGGGCGCGCGCGTGGTGATCGAAGATTTCCTCGCCGGTGAAGAGGCCAGCTTTATCGTGATGGTCGATGGCCACCACATTCTGCCGATGGCTACGAGCCAGGATCACAAGGCGCGCGATGACGGCGATCAGGGGCCGAACACGGGCGGCATGGGCGCCTATTCCCCGGCGCCGGTGGTGACGCCGGCGATCGCCGAGGCCGTGATGCGCAGCATCATCGAACCGACCGTGCGTGGGATGGCGCTCGATGGGCTGCCGTACACCGGGTTTCTCTATGCCGGGCTGATGATCGACGAGGCGGGCTCCGCCCGGGTGCTGGAGTTCAACTGCCGGTTTGGCGACCCGGAAACCCAGCCGATCATGCGGCGGCTGGATTCGGATCTGGTGGATCTGCTCGAAGCTGCGGTAGCCGGTGCGCTCGATGGCGTGCAGGCGCAGTGGAACCCGCAACCGGCGGTGGGCGTGGTGATGGCCGCCGCGGGCTATCCCGCCGAGGTGCGAACGGGTGATGTCATTCACGGCCTGACGGCGGTGCCGACGGGCGTGAAGGCGTTCCATGCGGGCACGCGGCAGGCGGGGGATGCTGTGGTGACGGCGGGCGGGCGCGTGCTGTGCGTCACCGCGCTCGGCGATACCGTGGCCGCCGCGCAGCAGGCGGCTTATGCGGGCGTGGCCGCCATCCAGTTCGACGGCGGCTTTTATCGCCGGGACATTGGCTGGCGCGCCGTCGCCCGCGAACAGAAAAAATAACCGATTGATTTATATACATTAGGAGCCATTCATGGCAAGTCCATTTCTTCAAGCCGCGTTGGCGGCCGCCCGTGCCGGGGAAGCCGTCGTGCGTAAATACTGGCAACAAAACATTGCGGTCACCATCAAGGCGGATGCCACCCCGGTGACCGTGGCAGATGTGGAAACCGAAGAAGCGATCAAGGCCGTCATCATGGCCGCGTTTCCCGACCATGGCTTTTACGGCGAAGAAACCGGCAAAACCCGCCCGGACGCCGAATACACCTGGTTGGTCGATCCGATCGATGGCACCAAAAGTTTTGTGCGCGAATATCCGTTTTTCTCAACGCAAATCGCGCTGATGCGCGGCAACGAGCTGATCCTGGGGGTCTCCAGCGCGCCCGTGTTTGGCGAATACGCCTACGCCGAGCAGGGGGCGGGCGCCTTCTGGATGGATAAACAGGCGCGCGTCAGCCGCATCGAACAGATGAGCGCCGCCACGCTGTCGGTCGGCAACCTCAAAACGCTGGCGGGGAACCCCACGGGCTGGATGGGGCTGGCGAGTCTGGTGCGCGAAGTGAACCGCACGCGCGGTTATGGGGATTTCTATCACTACCATCTGCTCGCCCGCGGCGCGATCGATCTCGTGATCGAATCGGATGTCAATGTGCTCGACATCGCCGCGCTTTCGGTCATCGTGCGCGAGGCCGGTGGCGTGTTTACCGATCTTTCCGGTGCGCCGGTCGGGCTGGAAACCACCACCGTCTGCGCCGCCGCGACCCCCGCGCTGCACGCCGAAGCCCGTCAGCGACTCGGCTTCGCCCGCTGAGATTGACCCTGGTGGGCGTTTGGTCGAGCCTGTGGGATTTTGTCCGCTTCCGGACGCTGATCAGCTCTGAGGTATTGATCGGCTTCTACTGGCTCGGCGCGGTCGTGATGCCGGGATTTGCGTTCTGGTTTTGGCGCTGGAGCCGGGCAAGATACCCGCTGCTTCGAACCGGGGCGGCGGAACTGGGGCACTGGCAGCAGCAATTTCTGAGTCCACGGCTTCGCCTGGCGCTCCTTCTCGCGGCGATCGCCGCGTTTGTCTTGATGGAGCTTTTCTGGCGCATGCTGTTCGAGTTTCTCATCGTCTATCTGCATATGGCGGAGGACTTGCAGCGACTGGTCGGGGCGAAATCCTGACCAGGCCCATCGATTCGCTGTGCTTGCAATTCACTTGATATGTAAATAGGATTAATTCCTGTTTGCGTTATTTCTTGTGTAGGCAATATGCGTGTTCTGGGTTTGGGACTGCGTGCTTGGTTGGTGGTTATTTTCTTTGCCGGGATGGGCTTTGGGTCGCCACAGGCATTCAGCGCGCAAGATTGGCGGTGTGATGTGGATGATTTCGTGACCAAGGCAATCGGGATTGAAGAGCCTTGGTTGGAAAATTCCGGGTATCTCTACGCGCAAGCCAGTCGAGACAATCCGAGCACGCTGACTCTGGCGCCGGAGATCGAAGGCCGGTTAAGTGACCGGCTCGGTTTGGAGCTGGATTTGCCCGAATATAACGCTGATTTTCCTTTGGGTCGGCGGGCGGGTGCATGGGGGCCGACGGCGGCCGGTTTGAAGTTTGGGCTTTTGCATGAATGCCAGCCATCCCAGGGGACGGCCACCCTGGTCACAGTTGAGTTAGAGGGGCAGTATTCTCCGCAGTCATTGGGGGGCGAGGGCAATTCGGTCTCCCCCCAAATCATGTGGGCACAACTGTGGTATCCCTGGTTTACGCAAGGTGAGGCGGGGTATACACAGCAAGTCGGGCATGGGGTGACCAATGGCTGGTTTTTCAATACCAGCCTTGGCCGAGCCATTCATGGGGTGTATGCGGTGCAGCTTGAAGTCGAGGGGGATAACCAGTGGGTGATGCCTGATGGACAGCGCGGCGTGGAGGGCTATGTCATGCCGCAAGTGGCCTATCATGCGTCGCCTCGCTGGTTGATCGCGATCGGTGAACAGGCTGGGCGGCAACAAGGGGTGTCGCAAACGCACTGGTCAACCTGGGGCATGCTGGAGCGGGAGTTCTGAGCTGCGCCCGCTCACGAGCCGATCGGTGTCACGGGTTGGCGTCATTGGGCGGTGCGAATATCCACCACGAGCAATGCCTTGTACTTTTTCCAGCTCAGGGGAATGACATAAGGGCGTGAGGCAATGGCCGTTTCGGGCTCACCGCGCTGCGCCCGTGGGGTGGAAATGGTGAAGCGTTCGCCAAAATAGCTGCGGGCGTTACCGGCCAGAGTATTGGCAATTTCGCCGACCTGATCGAGGAGATTGCTTTCGGTGAGCACGGTTTCTCCCTGTGCCAGCAGCAGATGGCGCAGCAGGGCGCTGGGGGCTGAAAAATAGACCTGCCCCTGGTATTGCCCGCTGATGGCGATCAGCCCGGTGTATTCCTGAATGGGGATTTCGTGCAGGGACAGATACGACGGCAACACATCGGCGAACTCCTGGGTCAGGTGTTGGAAGTAGTGGGTGAGCGCATCGATGAAAACGCGCAGGTCCTGTTCGTCCAGGTGGTGTTTTAATGCGCTCATGCCATTAACTCCCTCAGTGCATCCAGCAATTGTTCGTCGGTGAACGGTTTGTATAAAAACCCGTTGGCGCCGTTTTTGATGGCCTGCAACGCTGTGGCCTTGTCGCTGAGGGCAGACACCACGAGGATGCGAATGTCTGGTCGGATTCCGATCAGCTCCTTGACGCACTGGATGCCATCCATCTCGGGCATGGTGAGATCCAGCGTGACCACATCGGGGTAATGCTGGTGGCACAGGGTGACTGCCTGCACCCCATTGCGTGCCAGACCGATGATTTGCATCCCCGGCCAGGCGTTGCCAACGATGCGCGCAATCCGGCTGCGAATGATGTTGGAGTCATCGACGATCAGGAGGCGAAGCTGGGGTGCATTCATGGCTTACACCGTGAACCGGATCAAGAATTCGGTATTTTTGTGCGGTACCGAGCTGATGCGCAGCCGCCCCCCTAGGTTGGCGACCTGTTCTTTGACCACATCCAGCCCCACCCCATGCCCGGCGTCGCGGTTGGCGTGATCGAGGGTCGAAAAACCGGGCTCGAAAATTTGCATGACGATCTGGCGCTGATCCCATTGCGCGACTTGTTCCGGCGTATACCGGCCGCTGCGGATGAGCTTGTCGCGAATCTGCTCCGGATCGATGCCGCGGCCATCGTCGCGCACTTTCAGGGCGAATTCGTCGTCTGCCGGGCGAAGCAGGCTGATCTCGATCGTGCCCGCCTCATTTTTAGCGCGCCCGATGCGTTCATCGGGCGGCTCAATGCCGTGGGTGGCCGCGTTGCGCAGCAATTGCACGGCGATGGCATTGAGGGTGGTCTGGGTTTTCTCGGGGAGCTGTTCCAGCAGCGCCAAATCGGTCTGCAGCGTCAACAATTTGCCTTGATCGCGTGCGATGCGTTGGGCGAGTTGGTCGAGGTGTTTGGCATGCGCCGTGACGGAGCGGCTGTCTGCCGCGTTGTGGTTCATGCGCAGCACGAGATCCCGAACCGAGTGCAGGCGCTCCAGAAAGGCATCGATTTTGAGCGGAATGCTGACCAGATCGTGCCCTTCGATCCGGGGCTGTTCACGCAACTGGCGCAACACCGCTTCGAACTCCCCGGCCATTTGTTCGAAAATATCCAGCCCCAGCATGGCGGCATCACCTTTCAAGCCATGCACGCGCCGGAAAATCCCGTTGATCAGCAGCAAGTGGTTTTGCGTGCTGGTTTGGCTGGATTGCAGTTGCCCGTTGATTTCTTCCAGCGTTTGTTGTGCCTGATCGAGGTAGTGCATCAGGCTGGCGTTGTCGATGCTGAGTAATTTGAGCAACGCCTCGACTTCGCCGTGGGTGCGTGAAGTGACGGCTTCCAGTTCCTGTTGCAGGCGAATCTGTTCGCTGACCTCTTGTACGGTCACGAGCAGATGCGAGATTTTCCCTTGCACCAGTACCCGATTGAATTGCACGCTCAAATAGCGTGTGTCGGTCGCTCCGCGCCCCTGCCCATCCTGGATGGCCACGAGATTGATCGGGTTGAGATCGCGCATCAAGTTTTCCTTGACGCGCTCGCCAAACAGCAGCTCGATGTAATCTCGGGTTGCCTGGAGTACCTCGGGGTTGAGCCGGTTTTCCAGCACGGTGAGCAACGGCGCGCCGGGCTGAGCCTTATCCCCCAAAATACTCGGTAGCGAGGCGGAAACTTGGTTGCCGATCCGCAAGTCGGGCCCCAGCAGAAACAGCCCCTCTTTGACGGTGGAAAGAATCTCCTGGGTTTCCTGTTGTGCCGCTTCGATGATCTGATCGCTCTCGCGCAATTGCCGCAAAAAGTGAAACAGGATGAAGCCGAAGTTGAGCAGAGCCAGGGCAATCCCAATCGTTTGAATCAGGCGCAGGCGCTGCGCTTTGGCCGAGGCTTCGCGTTCCAGTTGCGTGGTCAGGTCGTTCATCAGGCCCAATAACTTCACATTGCGCTCAAGACCGATCTGTACCGCCGCATGGAGCTGTGTGGCGTCGATGGGGCTGTGCGACAAGGCCGACTGGATGGCATCCAGATAAGGTTGCCAGAGTGTATCGGACTGACTCAGGATTGCCTGGCCGGCGGCACGCACCGGTTGCAGCGTCACGGGACGGTTGTTTCCCCCAAGCACGGTGCCGCCGTGGGCGAAGGCATCAAGGGTGCTGTTAAATAAATCGACCGTGGTGCGGAGCTCCTTGAGGGCGTTGTCATCCGGTTTTCCCTGCATCGTTTGCAGATCAATGGTGACCAGGGATTTGGTCATGCGCTGGGAGAGCATGCGTTGGCGACCGGCCAGATTGATGGCGACGGCATCAGAAGAAATCTGAAACGAGGTGTAGAAATTCAGCACCAGCACGCCGAGGTCGAAGAGCAAAAATGCGGCAATGGCCAGAACGATCTGCCGATATTTTTTCGGGATGATGTTCATGAGATACCTCGTGAAAACATGGTGTTATATTTGGTTCCCGGTCGATTGATGCGTGCTTTCGACGAAGGGGCGTGGCAGGGTCGGTGGGCTGAGGCGCCGCACCGATCCACCGGGCGCGCGTTGAGGGCTGGCCTGCGGTTCATCGAAAGTTTCTCCAAAAAAAACGCGCCTGGCTGGTGAGCGGGGAGTTGCCGCACCAGAACGCAGACGCCGTTGTCGAACACGCTCCGCCGTTGGAGCGCAGTGTGCCTCAAGCAACTTTAGTGCCAGCACCCTGTGTTTAGGCGGAATCGGGGTCGGTCGAGCGCCACCGTGAGGGGCTTGCATGAAATTGATGCGATTTGCGCGGCATCGGGGTGTCGATGACGCAGGGTGGTGCAATGCAGGGAAGGATCGTCTGCCGGCGTAAGGATTCCGCGCCCGGCTGGTATCATGTGCGGGATACCGGTCATTTTTCCGGCTGACCAAGGATGGCGCATATGACGACGGAATTGCCCCCTGCTTCGACCGAATCTGCCAGCACGCCATCGGTGCCCCGCCGGAGTGGGTGGCGGCGGGTCTGGGTGGCGTTGTTTGGCGCTTTGTCCTGGCAGCCGCCGCGCTGGTTGAAGGGCTGTGTCCAGGGGGCTCGGCGGCATCCGCTGTGGGCGCTGCTGGTGTTGCTGTTGGTTGCGGCAACGGCGGCCGGGGGGTGGTGGGGTTATCAGTGGTATCAGCATCGCCCCAAACCGATCGAGCCGCCCAAGGTGGCGGTGACGCTGACCCCGCCGGCGGTGACGGATTACACGCAGGATCCGATCAAGGTCAGCCCCTTGGTGGTGGATTTTTCGGCCTCGGTGGCGCCGATCGCTTTGGTGGATAAGCCGGCGAGCGCCGGGATCGCACTCGATCCGCCCGTGCCGGGTCAGTGGCTGTGGCAGGGGGATCAATCCCTGGTGTTTACCCCGGCCAAAGACTGGCCGGTGGGTCAGCGGATCCGGCTGTCGTTGACGCCGGGTGTGGCGACGGCAGCCGGGGTGCGATTGGCCGAGACGAATCGGTCCTTTTCGACGGAACCGATGGCCGCCTCGTTGCAGAGCGCGGCGTTTTATCAAGACCCGCAGGATCCGTTGAAAAAGTCGGTCATTTTTGCGGTGCAATTCCCGTATCCGGTCGATGCCGCTTCGTTCGAGCGGGCGGTCACCTTGCGGGCGCTGCGGCCGGATGCCAAGCAGCCGGGCGTATTCGTACCGGGCGACAAGGAGCCATTTACGGTGACTTTCGATCCGCGTCACCTCACAGCATTTGTGCATTCGGCGCCGCTGTCGTTGGCACCCGAGGCGCGCAAGCTGCGGCTGGATTTGGCCAAAGGGGTGCTGAGTACGCGGGGTGGGGCGGGGACGACTGCGCCGTTATCGGCCGAGGCCGAGGTGCCTGGGCTCTACAGCCTGGGGATCAGCCAGGTGGGGATTTCGCTGGTGGACAATGCGCGCTTCGAGCCGCAGCAGACGCTGATCGTCAACACCACGGCACCGGTGGAGGGAACGGCCGTGAATCGCCGGGTGCGGGCGTGGCTGTTGCCGGACACCGGGCCGCAGGGACAAAAACCCTATACCTGGAACCCCGCGATGGTCGGGCAGGCGGTCTTGCAGCGCGCGCCCCCCGTGCCGCTGCGGTTGCAGCCGACGGAACGCGATCGGGACAGCTTGCAAGGCTTTACCTTCACGGCGCCGCCGGGCCGGCAGTTGTTCGTGATGATCGACAAGGGATTGGTGGGGTTTGGCGGGTATCAACTGGCGAAGCCACAAAGTTATGTGCTCACCGTGCCCCCGTATCCGCAAACGCTCAAATTCCTGGGGCAGGGGGCGTTGCTGCCGCTGGCTGGGGATCATCGGGTCTCGCTGGTGGCGCGCAATCTGCCGGGGGTGCGGCTGGGGATTGCGCGGCTGTTGCCGGCGCAGCTGCAGCATCTGGTGTCGCTCAATGAGGGCGATTTCACCCATCCGCGCCTGCGCATCAGCCCGGATCATCTGGTCGAGCGGTTTACGGAAACTCAAAGCCTGCCGAATACGGATCCGAGCAAGGCGGCCTATGCCGGGTTTGATTTGAGCCCGTATCTCGGGCAGGGCAGCAGCCGCAAACGCGGGGTGTTTCTGCTGACGCTGCGCCCGTGGAATCCGGCGGATCCCACGACGCCTGCTGAGGAAGCCGGGAATGATCCCTTCGATGTGAACAGTTATGCCGATGGCACGCCGGGCGATAGCCGTTTGATCGTGGTGACCGATCTCGGTCTGCTCAGCAAAAAATCGCTCGACGGCAGCCGGGATGTGTTCGTGCAGTCCCTGAGTTCAGGGCAGCCGGTGCCGGGCGCGGTGGTGATGGTGGTGGCCGAGAATGGCAAGACCCTGCTGGGAGGAACAACGGATGATCAAGGCCATGTGCATTTCCCGACGCTGAACGGGTTTGTCCGCGAAAATCGGCCGGTGATGTTGACCGTGGCCACGGCCGATGGACAGGATTTCTCGTTTTTGCCGATTGGCAGCAGTGACCGGCAACTGAATTTTTCCCGCTTTGATGTCGGCGGCGCGCCCAATGAGGCATCGCCTACTGCGCTGAGTGCGTATCTGTTTTCGGACCGCGGCCTGTATCGGCCGGGTGAGACGCTGCACATCGGCATGATCGTGCGCGCGGCGGACTGGGCACACCGGGTGACCGGCCTGCCCTTGCGGCTGGAGCTGGTCGATCCGCGCGGCATGACGGTGACTCGGCAGAAGGTGTCGCCCGATCAAACGGGCTTCATGGACTGGGATTACACCCCGGCGGATACGGCACCGACCGGTAGCTGGACGGTGAACCTGTATCTGATCCGTCCGCACGATGATGAGGTGCTGCTGGGTTCGACCACCGTGCAGGTCAAGGAATTCGAGCCGGATCAGACGCGGGTGACCGCGCGGCTCTCGCCCGCGATGACGGCAGGTTGGATCAAGCCCAACGCGCTGCAGGCCGTGATCGACGCGCATACCCTGTATGGTACGCCGGCGGCTTCGCGCCGGGTGACGGCGACGCTGACACTGCGGCCGGCCTTCCCCGCCTTTGCCGCCTGGAAGGACTACCAGTTCTACGATCCGCAGCATGCCAAGGAGGGGTACACCGAAACCCTGCAGGAACAGACGACCAACGACCAGGGGACGGCGGATTTTCCGCTGGATCTGTCCAGCTTTGCGCCAGCGACCTACGCGCTGCGGTTCTACGCGCAGGTGTTCGAGCCGGGCAGTGGCCGGAATGTGGCGGCTGCGGCAACCGCGCTGGTGTCGAGCGCGGATTATCTCATCGGCCTCAAAACCGATGGCGCGCTGGATTTCATCCCGCGGGATACGGCGCGGTCGGTGCGCCTGATCGCGGTCGATCCCTCGCTCCAGTCGATTGCGGTGCCGGGTTTGCAGGCGGTAATTCTGTCGCGGCAATATGTTTCGGTGCTCACGCGGCAGGACTCGGGCGCGTATCAATATGAATCGAAACTCAAGGAAAGCGTCGTCAGCCGGGTGCCCCTTGCGCTCGCGGCGGGCGGCACGGACTTTGCCCTGCCGACCACGCAACCCGGGCGGTTCGCGCTGGTCATCGAAGCGGCCAACGGCACGCCGCTCAATCGGGTGGATTTCACGGTGGCGGGCGATGCGAATGTCAGCCGTTCGCTGGAACGCAATGCCGAGCTGCAACTCGCGCTGGATAAAAAGGACTACGCGCCGGGCGATCGCATCGCGGTGGCGATTCGCGCGCCCTATGCGGGCAGTGGGTTGATCACCATCGAGCGCGACAAGGTCTATGCCTATGCCTGGTTCCACAGCGAGACCGCCAGCTCCGTGCAGTACATCACCGTGCCCAAAGGATTCGAAGGCAATGGCTATGTGACGGTGCAGTTCTTGCGCGATCCGGCCTCGCCCGAGATTTACATGAGCCCGCTCAGCTATGGCGTGATGCCGTTCTCGGTGGATGTCGGCGCGCACCGCGAGGCGGTGACGGTTTCCGCCCCCGCGCTGATCAAGCCCGGGCAAACCGTGAACATGACGGTGCATACCGCTGACCCGGCGCAAGTCGCGCTGTTCGCGGTTGATCAAGGTATTTTGCAGGTGGCCAATTACCAGCTGGAAGATCCGCTGGATTATTTCTACCGCAAGCGGATGTTGCAGGTCAGCTCCTCGCAGATTCTGGATTTGCTGCTGCCCTCGTTCACCCAGTTGACGGCCGTGAGCCGCACGGGCGGGGATGCGGACGCGCAGGGTCAGCAGCAGCTCAATCCCTTCAAGCGCAAGCATGAAGCGCCGGTGGCGTATTGGTCGGGCATCGTGCCGGTCAATGGGGATCGGACATTCAGTTATACCGTGCCCGATTCCTTCAATGGTGCGCTCAAGGTGATGGTGGTGGCGGTGACGCCGGAGAAAATCGGCATCGCCCAAACGGATACCACGGTGCGCGGTGATTTTGTGCTCTCACCGAATCTGCCCGCTGCCGTGGCGCCGGGGGATGCCTTTACCGCCAGCGTGAGCGTGACCAACAATCTCGCGCCTGATCCCCAATCGCCCGAGGCGACGCAGCCAATTCGGGTGGCGCTGGATGCGGGTGCCGGGTTTACCGTCACCGGCAATGCCGTACAGTCGTTAGCGCTCGCGCCGGGCAAATCGGGTCTCGTGCAGTTCAATCTTACGGCCGGGGCGCAGTTGGGCGCGGTGCCGCTGCGCTTTACCGCCAGCCTGGGCGATAAAACCGCCACGCGGCAGATGTCGGTCTCGATTCGCCCGGCGGTGCCCTTCCAGACCGCCGTACAAGTGGGACGGATTCTGCCCGGACAGCAGGCCACGCTGAGCCCCCTGCGGGAAGTCTTCCCCGAGCTGGGCGAGCGGCAGGCGGCGCTGTCGTATCTGCCGCTGGTGTTGATGCGTGGGCTGGAAGCCTACCTGACACACTACGGCAACTATTGTTCGGAGCAGATCATCTCGGCGGCAACACCGGCGCTGATTGCCGCCGCCCGCCCGGAGTTCGCCGAAAGTGCGGCGGCGGCGGCGCGTGCCCCGGCGTCCCTGGCGCAAGCTTTGGCGACCTTGCGGACGCGGCAGAACAGCGAGGGCGGCTTTGGTCTGTGGGCGGCGACCCCGGATGCAGATCCGTTCGTTTCGGTCTATGCCCTGTCGTTCATGCTGCAAGCGCGGCAAGCGGGCGTGCGGGTACCGGCGGATATGCTCGATCACGGGTTGGCCTACCTGAGCGCGCTGGCTGCCGATGACTCAAGCGATACGCTGGCGGGGCTGCGCGCCCGCGCGTTTGCGATTTATCTGCTCACGGCGTCCGGTCAGGTGACGACGAACCTGATTGCGGCGGTGCAGCAAGCCCTGGAAACGCAATATCCCGCTGTTTGGAAAACCGATCTCGCGGCGGTGTATCTGGCGGGTGCCTACCGGCTCCTGCAACAGGATCAGATTGCCAACCAGATGATTGCCGCGCCCTGGGCGGCGCTCAGCCAAGCGCGCCCCGCCTCGGCACCCTGGGTGTATGCGGACTACAACGATCCGCTGATTACCCAGGCGCAAACCTTGTGGATGGTCGAGCAGCAATTTCCTGCGCTGGCGGCGAAGTTGCCTCCGGCCGTGGTGGAGCGACTGGCGCAGGCAATTGGCCAGAACCGCTTCAACACCCTCTCGGCGGCGTTGTTGCTGCAAGCGCTGGCCAACCTGCCGCAGGGACAGGTGCCGACCTCGGGTCTATCGATGGCGCAGCAATTAGGAAGCGGCAGCGATGCGTTCACGCCGTTCGGTCAAACGCAGGGCGCGCTGGTATTGGGGCACCTGGCGCCAACCGCCCAGGCATTGCGGTTCAGCGTGGCGGATAGCGCGCCCGCGCCCGCCTGGTACTCGCTGGTGGTCTCGGGGTATGACCGCCATCCCCCGCAAAAAGCGGTGAAACAGGGGTTGGAAGTCTGGCGCGAATACACCGATGACGCGGGCAAGCCGGTGACGCAGGTGGCCTTGGGACAAGCCCTGACGGTGACGGTGCGTCTGCGGGCGCTGGGGCAGGCGTCGGTGGGCGATGTGGCGATCGTCGATATTCTGCCGGGCGGTTTCGAGGTGGTGAATAATCCCCCCGCCGCCGACCCGGCGACGGATGCGTCCGCGCCCGACGATTCTGCCGGCAATGGTTCCGGCGATGCCTCCGCTGGGGATGCCACCGAAGCCGGGGACGCGGGCTTTGTCGATACGCTCGCCCAGCCCGGCAGCGATATGGCGGTGAGTTATGTTGAACCGCGCGAGGATCGGGTGCTGATCTATGCGACGGCGACCGACGGCGTGCAGCAATATCGCTACCGTATTCGCGCCATGACGGCCGGGCGGTTCATTGAGCCGCCGATCTATGCCGAGTCGATGTATGACCGGGAGATTCATGCCTTGACGCCGGGGGGTGGGGCGTTGACGGTGACGGAGCCGCCTGCGGAGACACCGGTTCGGGTGACGACGGTGCCCGCGCCTGCCGATCCTGCCGTCGGTGCTGCCCCGCCCTCTGGGCAGTGATTCGGCCTGCATGCGCCTGCGACGCGTCGTCTGGGCGGCGATTTTCGCCCTGGTTCTGCTGGCGGCGGGGCTCGTCGGGTTGCGCACCTACCTGCATCAGCGGCCTCACCCGCCCTTGTCGCAATGGCTGCCGGAATCGACCGCCGTTTTGGATGACCGGGGCAATCTGCTGCGTTTGACCTTGGCCAGCGACCAGCAATACCGGTTGTGGACGCCGCTGAACGAGATTTCTCCCCGCCTGACGCAGGCGATTTTGCTGCATGAAGACCGGTATTTTTATTGGGAACCGGGCTTTAATCCCTTCAGTTTGCTGCGGGGCGCGTTCAAAACCTATGTGCTGCGCCAGCATCCGCAGGGGGGCTCGACCATCACCATGCAGCTCGCCCGGCTGCTGTGGTCGCTCGATACGCGCAGTCCGCAAGGCAAGCTCATTCAGATTGCCCGAGCCATCCAGCTGGAGCTGACCTATTCCAAAACGGAGATTCTGACTGCCTATCTGAACTACGCGCCATTTGGCGGCAATGTGCAGGGCGTGGGGGCGGCCAGTCTGATTTACTTCAATCACCCCCCGGCTGAACTCAGCCTGCCGGAGGCGCTGACCCTGGCGGTGCTGCCGCAGAATCCGAGCTTGCGGGGCAAAATCACGCAGGGGCGGGCAAATCCGGCCTTGATTGCGGCGCGCAATCGCCTGTTTGCCCGCTGGCAGCAGCACGATCCCGTCCCCGACGAGGTAGCGGCGCTGTTCGCGTTGCCCCTGGTGATGCGCTCCACGACGGCTTTGCCGTTCCGTGCGCCCTGGTTTGTCGATCAGTTGCTCGCGCAGCAGGGCTCCATGGTCGGAGGCGGCGCGCCTGCAGAGCATTGGCTCCGCACCACGCTGGATCTTCGGTTGCAGCGCATTCTGCAGCGTCAGGTGCAGGCGTTTGTCCGGCAAAGACGGAGCCAGGGCATCCACAATGCGGCGGCGCTGTTGGTCGATGTGCGCGATATGGGCATCAAGGCGATGATCGGTTCGGCCGATTATTTCGACCCCGAGATCGATGGGCAGGTCAATGGGACGAATGCCAAGCGCTCGCCGGGTTCCGCCCTCAAGCCGTTCATTTATGGGCTGGGGTTCGATCAGGGGGTGCTGATTCCGGCTACCGTGCTGCGTGATGTGCCGACCGCGTTCGGCCCGTATCATCCGGAAAATTTCGATGGCCGTTTCGAGGGGCCGATCACGGCGACTCAAGCCCTGATTCGCAGCCGGAATATTCCGGCGATCACCGTGGCGGCCGCGCTCGATCACCCCAGCTTTTATGATTTTCTGCGCCTGGCCGGTGTGTCGAACATGGCGCCAGAATCGCATTACGGCCTGGCGCTGGTGCTTGGGGGCGGCGAGATCACCGTGCAGGAGATGGCGCGGCTGTATGCCCTGCTCGCCAACGATGGCGTGCTCAAGCCGCTGCGCTGGCTTAAGTCCACGCCTGAGACGACCCGCGCCCCGCATTTGTTGAGTGCGGCCGCAAGTTACATGGTGCGCGATATTTTGCAGCAGAATCCGCCCCCCCTGCTCGCGCCGACCGGCCAGCCGAGCCGCCTGCCCGTTGCGTGGAAAACCGGCACCTCGTCGAGTTTTCGCGATGCTTGGAGCGCCGGGCTGTTCGGTCCCTATGTCCTGATCGTTTGGGTGGGCAATTTTGATGGTAGCCCCAACCCGGCGCTGGTCGGCGGGGATGCGGCCGCGCCGCTGTTTTTCAACATCATTCATGCGGTGCAGGCCAGCACGCCCGCGTTGGCACCCTTGCCGGATACGGTGCCTGCTCGGCTCAAGCGGGTGGCGGTGTGCTTATCGAGCGGGGCGTTGCCCACGGTATGGTGCCCCCGGCGCGGCAGTAGCTGGTTCATTCCCGGCGTATCGCCGATTGCGGTTGATACGGTGTACCGCCCGGTCTGGGTGGATAAAGTGACCGGCAAGGCGGTGTGCCCGCCGTATGATCCGACCCGCGATGAGCAGCGGGTGTTTGAATTCTGGCCGAGCGAGTTGCAGCAGGTGTTCGCGGCCGCCGGAATCCCGCGCAGGGCGCCCCCGCGCGCGCCGCAGTGCGGGGATACGACGGATGGCGGTGCCGCGCCGCGCATCACTTCCCCGTTGACGGGCAGTGTGTATGCCCTGCGCGTGGCGGATCCCGCGCACGACCGGATTGCGCTGACGGCGGATACGGATGCCGATGTTCACACACTGTACTGGTTTGCCGATCGGAGTTATCTCGGCGCGCGCGCACCGACGGAACCGCTGTTCTGGCATCCGGCCAAGGCGGGCAGTTTCACCGTCACGGCGGTCGATGATCATGGTCGGGCGGACAGTCGCCTGGTTCAGGTGACGGCGCTGCCCTGAGGCAACGCTGAATCGATCCCGCCGGGGCTGTATTCAGTCAACCCAGGCGCGGTGAGTTTCCCGCTGCGCGTTCTCGCCCGCGACCGGGCTTCCTTCGCGCATCAACGCGTTCAACCGCGGCGCATTGAATCGTAGAACTCGTTGTTGGTCTTGGTTTTTTGCAGCTTGTCGAGCAGGAATTCCATGGATTCGAGCTCGCTCATCGGATGGAGGAACTTGCGCAAAATCCACATTTTTTGCAGCTCCTCCGTGTCGGTCAGCAGCTCCTCGCGGCGGGTGCCGGAGCGGTTGATGTTGATGGCCGGATAAACGCGCTTCTCGGCGATGCGGCGATCTAGGTGCAGTTCCATGTTGCCGGTGCCTTTGAACTCTTCATAAATGACTTCATCCATTTTGCTGCCGGTATCGATCAGCGCCGTGGCCAGAATGGTGAGTGAGCCGCCTTCCTCGATATTGCGCGCCGCGCCGAAAAAGCGCTTGGGACGATGCAGGGCATTGGCATCGACGCCGCCGGTCAGCACCTTGCCAGACGAGGGCACCACGGTGTTGTACGCCCGCGCCAGCCGGGTGATCGAATCGAGCAGGATGACCACATCGCGCTTGTGCTCGACCAGCCGCTTGGCTTTCTCGATCACCATTTCCGCCACTTGTACATGGCGAGCCGCCGGCTCGTCGAAGGTGGAGGCAATCACTTCCCCGCGCACCGTGCGCTGCATTTCCGTGACTTCTTCCGGGCGTTCATCGATCAACAGCACGATGAGGTCGCATTCGGGATGATTGGCGGTGATGCTCTGCGCGATGTTTTGCAGCAGCATGGTTTTCCCCGCTTTCGGTGGCGCGACGATCAGCCCGCGCTGGCCTTTGCCGATCGGCGAGACGATGTCGATGATCCGCGCGGTCAAATCTTCCGTCGAGCCATTGCCGCGCTCCATGCGCATGCGCTGATTGGCGTGCAGGGGCGTCAAATGCTCGAACAGCACCTTGCTTTTGCTGGCGTGTGGCGGCTCATCGTTGATGGTGTCGATTTTGAGTAAGGCGAAGTAGCGTTCGCCATCTTTCGGGGCGCGCACGGTGCCGCAGATGTTGTCCCCGGTTTGCAAACCAAAGCGGCGAATCTGCGAGGGCGAGACATACACATCTGCCGGGCCGGCGAGGTACGAGTCTGCCGCGCCACGCAAAAAGCCAAAGCCATCCGGCAGGATTTCCAGCACGCCGTCGCCATAAATAGATTCGCCCGTTTTGGCGTGTGCCTTGAGCAAGGCAAAGATCACATCATGTTTTTTGGTTCGGGCGATGTTTTCGATGCCCATCGCTTCGGCGATTGCAACGAGATCAGGAACGGGTTTGGCTTTGAGTTCAGTGAGATTCATGGGGGGCGAGATAACTTCGAGGGATGAGGAGAAGCCACGGCAACTAGTGCCAGGAAGAGAAGAAAATCAGGAGGTTTGGCCAACGCGCGATGCGAACGCATCCGTGGCTAAGGAAGATAAGGAGCGCATTTTGACATAACGGGGACGCGATGCCAATGGCCGCGCGTCCTGTGGCGCGTGGTTAGATGATGCCGTCGATGAACGCGGTCAGTTGAGATTTGGAGACGGCGCCGACTTTGGTGCCTTCCACCTTGCCGCCTTTGAACAGCATCAGGGTCGGGATGCCGCGAATGCCGTGCTGGCGCGGAGTTTCCGGATTTTCGTCGATATTGAGCTTGGCGACCTTGAGTTTGCCCGCATATTGCTCGGCGACTTCATCTAGGACGGGCGCGATCATGCGGCAGGGCCCACACCATTCGGCCCAGTAGTCGACCAGCACGGGTAAATCGTTATCGAGCACTTCAGCGGCGAAGTTGCCGTCGTTGATATAGGCGATTTTATCGCTCACGGTGAGACTCCTTAAAAGCTCTGAACAGAGGTCGTGATGCCGAGGAGGATAGATCAAACAAGCCAACGGCGGCCAATTTTTCCGCCGCCTGCGCCACAATGCAAGCAAAATGCGCGAAGACCCGTTGAAAATCGGGGCAATTTGTCTGTGAAATGACTTGAGAATACTGAACGATGACCTTGACCGAATTGCGATATGTGGTGGCTGTTGCGCGGGAGCGACACTTCGGGCGGGCGGCGGCGGCGTGTTTCGTCAGCCAGCCGACGCTGAGTGTCGGCGTCAAGCGAATCGAGGAGGCGCTTGGGGTGCAGATCTTCGAGCGCGCCAGTCGGAGCGAATTGCATATCACCCCGCGCGGCGAAGCCATCATCGAGCAGGCGATCCGCATCCTGCAGGAAGTCGATCAGCTCAAGGCAATTGCGGACGCGGCCAAAGATCCGCTGATCGGCACGCTGCGTGTGGGCTTGATTCATACGATCGGCCCGTACTTGCTGCCCAGCCTCATCCCCGCGCTGCACGAGCGTGCGCCGCGCATGCCGATCGAGATCGTCGAAGGGTTTACCCAAGACTTGCTGCATCAGCTGCATCAGGGCAGCCTGGATGCTGTTGTGCTTTCCCTGCCCATCGTTGGTAACCGCTTGACGATCACGCCGGTCTATCGAGAACCGTTTACCGTGGCCGTGCCGAGTGGGCACCCCTTGGCCGAAGCGCGTACGGTCACGCCGGCTCAACTGGCGGCTGAAGACCTGCTGTTGCTGGGGCAGGGGCACTGTTTTCGCGATCAAGTGCTCTCGATTTGTCCGGAATGCGCGCATAGTTCCGCAGCCGGGCGCTTGCAGCGCACGCTGGAGGGCGGCTCGTTGGAGACGATGCGGATGATGGTGGCCTCCGGGGCGGGTGTGACGGTGCTGCCCTGTTCGTCCAATATCGAGCCGGGCGCGGCCGCCGGTGCCTTGATTCGTTACCTGCCCCTGGCGGAATCGGTGGCCACGCGCGATGTCGCGGTGGCGAGCCGCAGTCGTTATGCCCGGGGCGGCGCGATTGATTTGCTCTGTGCGATGATCCGCGCGCATCGCCCGCCGTGCTGTACGCCGATCAGCGGGACGGCTTGATTGCGCGCGAATTATGATGGGGTGGACAGTACCGTCACGGCCTCCGCCTGCGGTCCCTTCCGGCCAGGGCCGATGTGGTATTCCACCGTTTGCCCCGCGACCAGCGCAGGCGCCTGTTCGTTGGCCAGCGAGCGATAGTGCACGAAGAGATCTTCGCCGTTGGCGCGGACGATAAAACCAAAGCCTTTTTCCGCATCAAAGAATTTGACCAAACCCGCTTCCCGCGCGGGCGGCAGGTTGACGGCGACTTCTTTGGGGACGATGGCCGGTTTGGGTTGGGGCTGGGTGGGCACCCAGGTGGCGAGGAAGATACTCAGCCAGATAATCCCGGCGGTGGCCGCGAACTGGCTGCCTGCACTCAGCGGTGGGAGTGCGTATAACACGAGGGCGGCCGTGATCGGCGCCAAAATGAGGGTGGTCAGAAACGAGCGAATGCGAGCGGAAGTCATGTGAAGGGGGGTACCTTAAAATTCTGAACGAGCGGTGAGCGGGTTGCCCGGATTCAAGCGCCGTGCTGTGGTATTCCGGGGGTGCAGTCCTGCGAGGCTGCCCAGCCCGAGACAGGAACGGTTGATCCCCGCCGGTCGGCGGCATGCGTGAATCCGACCGCACATTGTGCCGTAAATCCGCGACCGGATGAATCCCTGCTTGGGGTTTCGTTGGGTGCCCTGTGGGTCATCTCGCTGTTTTTGTTTGATAATTCCGCCGGGCAGGCTGCGTGGTTCTCGATTTTTTCAAGGGTTTCCCCTAGAATTTCCGCTCTTTTTTGAGCCCGGCCGGAGGGCGTCATGCGATATCCCGAGCAATTTGCGGTCATTGTAGTGGGCGGCGGCCATGCGGGCACGGAAGCGGCGCTGGCGGCCGCGCGCATGGGCGCTCGCACCCTGTTGCTGACCCATAACATCGAATCTTTGGGGCAGATGAGCTGCAATCCGGCGATTGGCGGGATTGGCAAGGGGCATCTGGTCAAAGAGGTCGATGCCTTGGGCGGGGCGATGGCGCGGGCGGCCGATCGCGGCGGGATTCAATTCCGCATTCTGAATGCGCGTAAAGGCCCGGCGGTGCGCGCCACCCGCGCGCAGGCGGATCGGATTCTGTACAAGGCGGCGATCCGCGAAATGCTGGAAAACCAGCCGAATCTGATGTTGTTCCAGCAAGCCGTCGATGATTTGCTGCTGGAGGGCGACCGCGTGGTCGGGGTGCGCACCCAGGCGGGCATCGAATTTGCCGGTCATACCGTGGTGCTGACGGCGGGAACCTTCCTGGCCGGGCAGATTCACATCGGCCTGCAGAATTACCAGGGCGGGCGCGCGGGCGATCCCCCGGCCTTGCGGCTGGCCGAGCGCTTGCGGGAACTCTCCCTCGGTGTCGGGCGCCTGAAAACCGGCACGCCGCCCCGCATCGACCGTCGGTCGATCGATCTGTCCGTGATGCAAGTCCAGCCCGGCGATACGCCGACGCCGGTATTCTCCTTTCTGGGCAAAACCAGTGAGCATCCGCGCCAGATCGATTGCTACATCACGCACACCAATCCGCGCACGCACGACATCATTCGCGCCGGGCTGGATCGTTCGCCCATGTTCACCGGCGTGATCGAGGGCGTGGGGCCGCGCTATTGCCCGTCGATCGAGGACAAGATCCACCGGTTTGCAGACAAGGATTCGCACCAGGTGTTCGTCGAGCCCGAGGGGTTGACCACGAACGAAATCTACCCGAATGGCATTTCCACCAGCCTGCCGTTCGATGTGCAGCTGGCGTATGTGCGCAGCATCAAAGGCTTTGAGCAGGCCGTCATCACCCGCCCGGGGTATGCGATTGAATATGATTTCTTCGATCCGCGCGGTTTGAAGCCCACGCTGGAAACCCGTGCCATCGCCGGCCTGTATTTCGCGGGGCAAATCAACGGCACCACGGGGTACGAAGAGGCGGCCGCGCAAGGACTGCTCGCGGGCGCGAACGCGGCGGCGCAGGTGCTGGAGCGCGAACCACTGACGCTGCGGCGCGATGAGGCGTATCTCGGCGTGCTGGTCGATGACCTCATCACGCAGGGCACGCAGGAACCCTACCGGATGTTCACCAGTCGTGCGGAATACCGCCTGATGCTGCGCGAGGACAATGCCGATCAACGCCTGACCGCAAAAGGGCGTGCGCTGGGTCTGGTGGATGAGCCGCGCTGGCGCGCCTTCAATGAGAAAACGGAGGCGATCGAGCGCGAGCGGTCGCGGCTTTCGGCTCTCTGGGTTCACCCCGAGCATCCGGCGGCGGCGGTGTTGCCGAGCGTGATCAGCAAGGGCGTGACGGCGCTGGATTTATTGCGGCGCCCGGAACTGGATTATGCCCAACTGGCGGCGGTGGCGGCTCTGGCGCCCGAGGTGCCGGTCGCGTCGGAAGTCGCCGAGCAGATCGAGATCGAAATCAAATACGCCGGTTATGTCGAGCGCCAACGGGATGAGGTGGATCGTTCCCTCAAACAGGAGACGCAACCGCTGCCCGAAGATCTGGATTACCAAGCTATCAGCGGGTTGTCGAACGAGGTGCGTGCCAAGCTGGCTGCGCAGCGCCCGGCCACCATTGGTCAGGCGGGGCGGATTCCCGGCGTGACCCCGGCGGCCATTTCTCTGCTGCTGGTGCATCTGAAGCGGCGTGAATGGCTGCAGGCGACGGCGTGATCGATTCGGCAGCGGAGCTCGCGGTCGTTGCCGACCGCATGGGCGTGGCGATCGATCTGGCCGTGGCCGAGCGCATCGAGGATTATCTCGCCCTGCTGCACAAGTGGAACCAGACCTACAACCTGACGGCCGTGCGTAACCTGCCCGAGATGCGGCTGCGCCATGCGCTGGATGCGCTGGCGGTGTTACCGTGGATCGAACCGGATGTGCCCCTGGCCGATGTCGGCAGCGGCCCCGGGATTCCCGGTATCATTCTGGCATTGGCGCGGCCGACCCTGCCGGTGACGCTGATCGATTCCAATCTGAAAATGACGCGCTTCGCCCAGGCTGCCGTGCAGGCGCTGGCGCTCGATCAGGTCACAGTGCAACGCGCGCGGGTCGAAGCGCTGCCGCCGGGTCAGTACGGGCAAATCATCTCGCGGGCGTTTGCCGCGACGGGGGATTTTTTACGCTGGACGGAGGCTCTCGGGACGCCGTCGGCGCGCTGGCTGGCGATGAAGGGGCGGCTCGATCCGGCGGAGCAGGCGGCTGTTCCGCCGGTGTTCGCCTTGCAGCAGGTTCAGCCCCTGGCCATTCCGGGGCTTGATGCCGCCCGGCATTTATTGATTTATCAGCGGGCACGCTGACCTTCGAACCACACACAGAGGGGCCATCATGGGCTGGACGCTCGCAGTCACCAACCAGAAGGGGGGCGTTGGGAAAACCACCACCGCGGTGAATCTGGCCGCGGCCTTGGCCGTGCGCGGGGTTTCGGTTCTGCTGGTGGACATGGATCCTCAGGGCAATGCGACCGTGAGCACGGGCATCGAGAAGGAATCCCTGACGAAAACGCTCACCGATGTGTTGCTCGATGAAGCGCCGGTCGCGGACGCGGTGGTCACGGTCTGCGATGGGCGTTTCGATCTGCTCCCGGCCAATCTGGAACTGGCGGGTGCCGAGTTTCAACTGGTCACGCGGATCGGGCGCGAGCTCAAGCTCAAACGTGCGCTTGCGAGTCTGCCGAAGGACTACGGCATCGTGTTGATTGATTGTCCGCCGGCGCTCAATACCCTGACCATCAACGCGCTGGTGGCCGCAGACGATGTGCTGATTCCGGTACAGTGCGAATATTTTGCGCTGGAGGGTTTGTCATCCCTGCTCGACACCCTCGAACAGGTTCGGCTCGCGCTGAATCCGGCGCTGGGGATTGCCGGGGTCGTGCGCACCTTGCATGATGCGCGCAACCTGTTGTCGCAGCAGGTTTCTGCAGAGCTTGAGGCGCATTTTGGCGGGCAGATGTTTCGCACACCGATTCCGCGGAATGTCCGCTTGGCGGAGGCGCCAAGCCATGGGCTGCCCGGAGTGTTGTACGACACCCAATCTCCGGGTGCCTTGGCCTATTCGATGCTGGCGGATGAGTTGCTCCTGCGTTTGCCCGACGCGCTGGTGCTCAACCTGCCGAAGCCCAAGCCGAAAAAAACCAAGAAAAAGAAGAAAACTGCATGAGCATCAAAAAGAAAGGACTGGGGCGGGGACTGGATCAGCTGCTGAGTGCGAGCGCCGTGGGCGCGGCAGCGGTCGAGGGCGCGGATTACCGTCCCATTGCCGTCGAACTCATTCATCCCAGCCCCTATCAACCGCGCCGCCATTTCGAGCCGGAAGCGCTGGCGCGTCTGGCTGATTCGATTCGCGCGCAGGGTCTGATTCAGCCCATCGTGGTGCGGCGTCGCTCGGGTGAATATGAGCTGATCGCTGGTGAGCGCCGGTGGCGCGCCGCACAACTGGCGGGGCTGGCGCAAATTCCGGCGCTGGTGCGCGAGCTGGATGATCACGAAGCGGCCGCCTTGGCGCTGATTGAAAATCTGCAGCGCGAGGATCTGGATCCGATCGAGCAGGCCACTGCGATGCGCCGGCTCATCGAGGAGTTCGCCATGACGCATCAACAGGTGGCGGATGTGTTGGGCGTTTCGCGACCCGCGATCAGCAATGCCTTGCGGCTACTGGATCTGGCGCCACCCGTGCAGGCGCAGTTACAGCAGCGTCTGCTCGATGCGGGGCATGCACGGGCACTGGCGACACTGCCTGCGGATGATCAGGCCGCGTTGGCGGAAAAAATCATTGCCCGGGCATTGACGGTTCGCCAGGTTGAGCAGATGGTGCGTCAGCGGCAGAAGCCCACGACCGAAGTCAAAAACCCGCCCGCCGATCCCGATACGGAACGGCTGATGCAGCAGTTATCAGAAGCCCTGGGTGTTCGGGTGAGCTGGCAGTCGAGTGGCGGCGCGCGAGGGGTATTGCGCATCGCCATCGACGATCCCGCGCAGTTGGATGCGCTGGTGGGGCTGCTGCTGCCGTCATCCGGTTGAGCGGATTGCGTTCCATAGCCTGTGTAACAGTTGTTGGGCGGGGAAGATGCCGGTACACTAGCCGCCAATTTTTGGCCGTCAGATCAATCGTGTCCCAAGAGAGTGCGCCGCATGGCCAAACCCAAGCCCAACGCCCGACTGCCTGACGGCCGAGCCGAGGGTTATTGGGCGGTGCGACTGCGCGGCTTGATGAATGTGGGGGCGGGCAATGTGTTCGCGTCCACGGTGATCGCCGGTCTGCTGCTCGGATATGGCGTGGACTATTGGCTCGGCACGGCGCCGTTGGCGATGCTGGGCGGCGGTCTGCTGGGGTTCATTGGCGGCATGCGGAATGCGCACCGTCTGATGCAGGCGCGGCAACATGACACCGATGACTGAAGGGATCGCCCGCCGTGGACGGTTGGTGTTGATCGTGCAGAGCGCGCTGACCGGGGTGCTGGTGGCAGGGTTCGCGCTGGTATGGGGTTCGGGTGCGGCGCTGGGCGCGTTGGGCGGTGGTTTGATCGCGCTGGTTCTGATGGGGCTGTTGCGTTTGACCATGCAGCGCGCGGCCGCCCTGGCGGTCGAGGCACCGAAAGACAGCTTGAATCTCATGTATGCCGGCGCGGCGGTGCGGTTCATCGTCTTGCTGATTTTGTTTGCTGTGGCGCTCGGTTGGCTCAAGTTGTCGCCGGCGCCCACCGTGGGTGGATTTGTTCTGGTCATGCTGGCGGGGGCTGTGGCCGCGCGCGGTGGCCGGGACTCGGGGCGCCCGCTGAGTAAAACCGATTTGAACTTGGATTGAGGAGACTTCTGTGGCGACAGAGAATGCCGGTGGCGGCTCAGTAGAGTACATCCAGCACCACCTGACCAACCTTTCGGTGGGGCAGGGGTTCTGGCAGTTGAATATTGACACCCTGATTTTCAGCTTCTTGTTGGGTGGCTTGATTTTGCTGGTTGCGCGCAAGATTGGTCAGGGTTTGCGCGCGGAAACGCCCGGCAAGCTGCAAAACGCCGTGGAAGGGATTCTGGAATTCGTGGAAGGGCAGGTGCGGGATTCCTTCGGCGGACGGGCGCCCAATCTCATTGCTCCGCTGGCGCTCACGATTCTGCTGTGGGTGTGGCTCATGAACTTCATGGATCTCATCCCGATCGACCTGCTGCCCGCCGTGGCGCATGGTTTGGGTGTGCCGCACCTCAAGGTGGTGCCGACAACCGACCTGAACACCCCGTTGGCGATGGCACTGGTGGTCTTTTTGCTGAGCATTTTCTACAACCTGAAGGTCAAGGGGCTGGGCGGTTACATCAAGATGTTCCTGTTCCACCCATTCGGTAAGTTTTTCATTCCAGTCAACATCGTGATGACCCTGATCGAAGAATTGGCCAAGCCAATCAGCCTGGGTCTGCGGTTGTTCGGCAACATGTTTGCGGGCGAGCTGGTGTTCATGTTGATTGCCCTGTTGACCTTGGGTGCGACGCTGAGCGCCAGTTTGCTGATTTGGTTCCCGCTGCAAGTCGTTCTGGATTTGGCCTGGTTGATCTTCCATGTCCTGGTCATTTCCCTGCAGGCGTTCATCTTCATGGTGCTGACCATCGTTTATCTCGGTATGGCGCATACGGATATGGATTCGCACTAAGTTTCGGCGAAGTTTTGGTTTGTGATTGAGTTTTGGTTTGTGTTTTTCACTGTTTGACTGAGGAGAGAAGTAAATGACCCCTGAAATGCTCGCGATGATCTATGCCTACACTGCCGTAGGCGTTGGTGTGATTCTGGCCGCCGCTGGTTTGGGTTCAGCCATCGGCTGGGGCCTGATCTGTTCCAAAACCCTGGAAGGCATTGCGCGTCAACCCGAAATGCGTCCGCAGTTGATGACCAATATGTTCATCTTCGCGGGTCTGATGGAATCTTTCCCCTTCATCATTCTGGCGTTTGCCATGTGGTTCCTGTTTGCCAACCCGTTCGTGGGCGCACTCGCTTCTGCCATCGGCGCAATCGCGAAGTAATCCCCGGTGGCGCACGGCGGCCGTGGCTGAAATTCAGCCTCGGCCGTTCGTTTGAACGCGCCATCCCGTGAACCTGAAACATTGAGGGTTGTTCATGAATATCAACATCACACTCGTCGCGCAAATCATCGCGTTTGTAGTGCTCGTGTGGTTGGTCAGCAAATATCTCTGGACGCCGCTTTCCGCGTTGATGGAAGCGCGTCGCCAGAAGATTGCTGATGGCCTGTCGGCTTCTGAACGAGGTAAGCATGAGCTGAAACTCGCCCAGGAGCGTTCGGCCGAACTGCTGCGTGAAACCAAGGAAAAAGCCAACGATATCATCGCTCAGGCCAACGCCCGTGCCAATCAGGCGCTGGAAGATGCCCGTGCCAATGCCAAGGCAGAGGCCGAGCGTATCGTGGCGCAGGCATCCGCCGAGATTGATCGCGAAGTGAATCGTGCCAAGGACGCCTTGCGCGCCCAGGTGGCCTCCATTGCGGTGGTGGGCGCGGAGCGTATCCTCAAGCGCGAAGTCACCAGTAAAGATCACGAAGCGGCCATGGCCGATCTGATTGCCCGTATCTAACGGATATTCAAGGTAACGATATGTCCGAAAATATCCAGGTCGCGCAATCTTACGCCAAGGCGGTGCACGAGCTGTGCGCCAATGTGACGGCTGCCGAGTCTTGGTCTGCCAAGCTCGCCGTGTTGGCCACGGTGGCCGAAAACCCTGATATGGCGCGCTATTTGGCGGATGTTTCCCGCTCATCGGCTGAGCGCACCCAGGGTTTTCTGACCGTGGCGGCCTCCGAACTTGATCCAGTCGCCACGAACCTTGTGCGCTTACTGGGCGAGAACGGGCGTTTGGCCATGTTGCCGGCCATTGCCGCGCAGTTTGAGCTGCTGCGGGATGAAGCCGAACAGCGTATCTCCGCCTCCGTCACCTCCGCCTTTCCTTTGACAGACAATGAAATCCAGCAAATCAAAGCAGCACTCAGCAAGCGGTTGAATCGCAGCGTGGTGTTACAGCAGTCGATTGATGCCAATTTGATTGCCGGCGCTGTGATTCGCGCCGGTGACTGGGTCATCGATGGCTCGGCTCGTGGTGGCATTGACAATCTTGCGACTCAGATGAGCCGCTAAGGAGTTCTTATGATTAATCCCTCAGAAATTAGTAGCCTGATCAAACAGCGCATCGAAAATTTCGATCAAAGTGCAGCCGCGCAGACGGTCGGCACCATTGTTTCCGTTAGTGATGGTATTTTGCGCATCCACGGTTTGAGCGATGTGATGCTCGGCGAGATGATCGAGCTGCCCGGTGGGCGCTTCGCCGTGGCGATGAACCTTGAGCGCGACTCGGTCGGCGCGATTGTGCTTGGCGCTTATGATGGCCTGCGTGAAGGCGACCAAGTAAAGTGCACCCAGCGGATTCTCGAAGTGCCGGTGGGCAAAGAGTTGTTGGGGCGCGTTGTCAACACCCTCGGTCAACCGATTGATGGCAAGGGTGACATTAACGCCAGCCTGACTGCGCCAATCGAAAAAATTGCGCCGGGCGTCATTGAGCGTCAAAGCGTCGATCAACCCTTGTTGACGGGGATCAAGGCACTGGACGCGATGGTGCCGATTGGTCGGGGTCAGCGCGAGCTGATCATTGGTGACCGTCAAACCGGTAAAACGGCGGTGGCCATCGATACGATCATCAACCAAAAAGGCAAAGGCGTGTACTGCGTCTATGTCGCCATTGGCCAGAAAGCCTCATCCATTGCCAATGTCGTGCGCAAGCTCGAAGAATATGGTGCACTGGAATACACCATTATCGTGGCGGCCACCGCATCGGATCCGGCCTCGATGCAGTACCTGGCGGCTTACGCGGGTTGCACCATGGGCGAATACTTCCGTGATCGGGGTATGGACGCGCTGATCGTGTATGACGATCTGACCAAGCAAGCTTGGGCCTATCGCCAGATTTCTCTGCTGCTGCGTCGTCCGCCGGGGCGCGAAGCCTATCCCGGCGATGTGTTCTATCTGCATAGCCGTCTGCTGGAGCGTGCCTCCCGCGTGAATGCGGACTATGTCGAAGCCTTCACCAAGGGCGAAGTGACGGGCAAAACCGGTTCCCTGACTGCGTTGCCAATCATCGAAACCCAGGGCGGCGATGTGTCTGCCTTCGTTCCGACCAATGTCATCTCGATTACCGACGGTCAAATCTTTTTGGAAACCGACCTGTTCAACTCCGGTATTCGTCCGGCGATCAACCCGGGGATTTCTGTGTCCCGTGTGGGTGGTGCAGCGCAAACCAAGGCCGTGAAAAAACTGGCGGGGGGTATCCGTACGGATCTCGCGCAGTACCGTGAACTGGCGGCCTTCTCCCAGTTTGCTTCGGATCTGGATGAGGTTACCCGCAAGCAGCTCGAACGCGGTAAGCGCGTCACTGAATTGATGAAGCAGAAGCAATTCAAGCCGCTGTCGGTGACAGAAATGTCTTTGTCCCTGACGGCCGCCAACGAAGGCTATCTGGATGATGTGCCGGTCGATAAAATCACCGCATTCGAGGCGGCGCTGCATGAATATGCGGCGGCCAATGCGAAATCTCTGGCTGAGAAAATTGGCAATAACGGCAACTTCAACGATGAAATTGCGGCCGAGCTCAAGCAGGTGATTGAAGCCTTCAAAGCGAAGGGCGTGTACTAAACAGGGGGCGAAATCATGGCCGTAGGCAAAGAGATTCGCACCAAGATCAAAAGCGTGCAAAACACGCGCAAGATCACGAAAGCGATGGAGATGGTCGCTGCATCCAAGATGCGGCGCGCTCAGGAGGCGATGGAAGCTTCTCGGCCTTATGCCGAGAAGTTTCTGGAGGTGGTGGGTCACATCACCAACGCGCATCCTGAATATCGTCATCCCTTGATGATCGAGCGGCCGGTGAAGCGCGTGCTGATGATCGTGGTCACGACCGATCGTGGCCTGTGCGGTGGGTTGAATGTCAACCTGCTCAAACAGGTGCTGCATAAAATCCGCGACTACCAGAAAAATGGGGTCGAGGTGGATGTGATTCCCGTCGGTGCCAAGGGGCGCGCCTTTTTCAAGCGCTATGGGGGCAATGTCCTAGGTTCGGTTACCCACATGGGGGACAAGCCTGGGTACGCCAAAATGCGCGGGGTGATCACGGCGGCGATGAAAGCGTTCGAAGACGGTACGGTGGATCGCATCGAGCTGGCGCGCAATCGCTTCGTCAATTCGATGGTGCAGAAACCTGTCGTGGAACAGGTGGCGCCGCTCGAATACCGCGAAACCGCTGAGCTTCGGCATCGTTGGGATTATCTCTATGAGCCCGATTCGCAGGCGGTTTTGGCCGCTGTGCTGAAGCGCTACATCACTGGGCAGATTGTTGCCAGCGCGATTGAAAATGTGGCTTGTGAAATGGCCGCTCGTCGTATCGCGATGAAGAACGCGACCGACAACGCGGGCGAGATGATCAAATCATTGAAGCTGGTGTACAACAAGGCGCGTCAGGCTGCGATTACGCAGGAAATCTCGGAAATCGTTTCAGGGGCATCGGCCGTCTAAGGCTCGCCGCTCAGCAAATTTTTATTTGAGGGTACAGACATGAGTTCTGGAAAAATTGTCGAAATCATCGGTGCCGTCATCGATGTCGAATTCCCGCGTGATGCGGTTCCCAAGGTGTACGACGCGATCAAGATCGACCAAACCGGTCTGATTGTGGAAGTGCAGCAGCAAATTGGCGACGGGGTCGTTCGCGGCATCGCGATGGGTTCCTCCGATGGCCTCAAGCGCGGGATGACCGTGACCAACACGGGTGCCCCGATTTCCGTGCCGGTGGGTAAAGGCACGCTGGGTCGCATCATGGATGTGCTCGGTCAGCCCATCGACAACGCGGGTGCGGTGGCTTGCGATCAAACCTGGTCGATTCACCGTAAGCCGCCGACCTTCGACGAGCAGGCTAACAGCACCGAACTGCTGGAAACCGGCATCAAGGTTATCGACCTGCTCTGCCCGTTCGCCAAAGGCGGTAAAGTTGGTTTGTTCGGGGGTGCCGGCGTCGGCAAGACCGTGAACATGATGGAGCTGATCCGTAACATTGCCGTCGAGCACAGTGGTTATTCCGTATTCGCCGGTGTGGGCGAGCGGACCCGTGAAGGGAACGATTTCTACCACGAGATGAAAGACGGCGGCGTCCTGGACAAGGTTGCCCTGGTGTACGGCCAGATGAACGAGCCGCCGGGAAACCGTTTGCGCGTGGCGCTGACCGGTCTGACCATGGCGGAATACTTCCGGGATGAAGGCCGTGATGTGCTGATGTTCATCGATAACATCTACCGTTACACCCTGGCCGGTACCGAAGTATCCGCGCTGCTGGGTCGTATGCCGTCTGCCGTAGGTTACCAGCCAACACTGGCCGAAGAGATGGGCGTTCTGCAAGAGCGCATCACCTCCACCAAAACCGGTTCCATCACCTCCGTTCAGGCCGTGTATGTACCTGCGGATGACTTGACCGACCCGTCCCCGGCCACCACCTTCGCGCACTTGGATGCAACGGTGGTTCTGTCGCGTGACATCGCATCCCTGGGGATCTACCCGGCGATCGATCCGCTCGACTCCACCAGTCGTCAGCTTGATCCGCAAGTCGTCGGTGATACGCACTACACCGTCGCGCGCGCCGTGCAAAAGACCCTGCAACGCTACAAAGAGCTGAAAGACATCATCGCGATTCTGGGGATGGATGAGCTGTCCGATGACGACAAGGCCATTGTGTCTCGTGCGCGTAAGATCCAGCGCTTCATGTCCCAGCCGTTCTTCGTGGCGGAAGTGTTCACCGGCGCGCCGGGTCGTTATGTACCGCTGAAGGAAACCATCCGTGCCTTCCAGGGCATCGTGGCGGGTGAATACGATCACCTGCCGGAGCAAGCGTTCTACATGGTCGGCACGATCGACGAAGCGGTAGAAAAAGCCGCTAAACTCGCCGCGAAAGCCTAATCGGAGGAGGTGCCGTTATGGCCATGACCATCCGTGTGGATATCGTCAGTATGGAGCGCCCCATTTACAGTGGCAGCGCAACCTTCGTCACGATTCCGACCGAGGCCGGTGAAATGGGCGTCACGCCCCTGCACACACAAACCTTGTCGATTCTTCGGCCGGGTGAGGTGCGGGTGCATCAAGCCGATGGCAGCATCGTGCGCTACTATGTGGGCTTCGGCATCGTCGAAGTTCAGCCCATGGTGGTGAGCATCATTGCGGACTGGGCGCTGACCGAGGCAGATGCCCAGGGGATTGACGCCGCTGAACTCGAGGCACGACTCGCGGAAGAGGCCGATTATGTGCGTGATTACGAACAGCGCGGCCAGCTGGATTTCACTTCGGCGCAATCGATCATGGTGGAAGCAGCGGAACGCCTGAAGTGGGTGCGCGCGATGCGCAATCCGGGCGGCCGCCACTGATGCCGGACATCCGGGGGCTCTGGCGCGGCTGAGTCGTTGCCTGTGATCGCTGTGATGCATCAAGGAGCTTCGGCTCCTTTTTTTATGGAATTTTTGTCCCGGTCGCGGGGCGTGCAACCTTCTTGAGGAACCGACATGAGCCTTCAGGCCGCTTGGCATATCATCGTATTGGCTGCCGGAAAGGGGACGCGGATGCGTTCGAACCTGCCCAAGGTTCTGCATCCGATCGGCGGGAAAAGCATGTTGGCGCGGGTCGTGGAAACCGCGCAGTCACTGCACCCGCGAACGATTACCGTGGTGGTGGGGTTTGGCGCCGAGGCCATCCGTGCCGCGATGCCCGAGGCGCCTGTTCGATTTGCCTGGCAGACCGAACAGCGGGGAACCGGCCATGCGGTTGCCTGTGGCTTGCATGGCTTGGCGGGCGCCGATGAGGATCGGGTGCTGGTGCTGTATGGCGATGTCCCGCTGATCTCTCAGGTTGTGCTGCAGTCGGTGCTTCAGCAGGCGTCGCAGGCGTCGGTGACAATTCTGACGACCGAACTGGACGATCCGACCGGGTATGGCCGGATTGTGCGGGGGCACGATCAAGCGGTCATCGCGATTCGGGAGCAGCGCGACTGCCTGCCTGCGGAAGCCGCCATCCGTGAAATCAACACCGGCATTCTCGCGGCGCGGCTTGGGGATTTGCGCCGGTGGCTTCCCGCATTGACACCCCACAACGCCCAGGGCGAGTTGTACTTGACCGATATCGTGTCTGCGGCGGTGGCGGAATCGCGCCCGGTCAACACCGTATGCACGGCGGATACCCACAGCGTCGCGGGCGTGAATGACCGTTGGGCGCTGGCTGCGCTCGAGCGGGTCTATCAGCGTCGGCAGGCGGAAGCACTGGCGCTCGCGGGCGTCACCCTGGCGGATCCCGCGCGGATCGATTTTCGGGGGGAGGTCACGGCGGGCATCGATTGTATGGTCGATGTCAATGTCGTTTTTGAGGGTGCCGTGACCTTGGGCAATGGCGTCATTATCGAGCCAAACTGCATCCTCAAAGATGTTGAACTGGGCGATGGGGTGCGGGTGCGCGCTTTCAGCCACTTAGAAGGTGCCGTACTCCAGGCGGGCGCTGAAGTGGGGCCTTATGCCCGGCTGCGCCCGGGAACCGAACTCGGCGCGCACAGCAAAATTGGCAACTTTGTCGAGATCAAAGCCAGCCAGATTGGCGAGGGGTCGAAAGTCAATCATTTGTCCTATGTAGGGGATACGAAGATGGGCGCCGAGTGCAATATCGGTGCGGGAACGATCACCTGCAATTACGATGGCGCCAACAAACACCGCACCGAAATCGGAGATCGGGTGTTTGTGGGTTCCAGCAGCCAACTCGTAGCCCCCGTGCGGGTGGAGGATGATGCCACCATCGGCGCCGGTTCAACCATTACCCAAGCGGTTCCTGCGGGTACCCTGGCCTTGGCGCGTGCCCGCCAAGTCATTAAAACCGGTTGGCAGCGCCCCCGAAAAAAACCGAAAACGGACGGCTGATGGGCTGTCGCTCGGTTTTACATCCTATTCGTCCGGCATAAACCGCAGCAGCACCTCATTGAGGTAGCGCAGGCCGCGGGGGGTTGGGCGAATCCGCTGGATCGTCCACTCGATGAGTTGCTCTTGTTCCAGCGTCTGCAGGGTGTTGCTGATGGTTTTCAGCGGTAGCCCCGTGCGCTCGGTGAATAAGGGCACGGCAAAGCCGTCGGTCAGGCGCAGGGCGTTGAGCATGAATTCAAAGGCCAGTTCGCTTGGGGAAACACGCTGGATTTCCAGCGCCTCCGCTTGCCCTGCTTGCGCGAGAAAGCGGCTGGGGTGTCGCGGGCGCATGCGCCGTTCAATGGCGTTTTCGGCGGCCAGCGTGATCTTGCCGTGCGCCCCCGCGCCGATACCGAGGTAGTCCCCATATTCCCAGTAATTCCGGTTATGCACGCTCTGATGCCCTGCGCGGGCAAAGGCGGAAACTTCGTAGTGCCCGTACCCGGCGGCGTGCAGGGCGTCTTGGCCTTGCTGGGTGATGGCCTCCAGGGTGTCGTCATCCGGCAAGGCGGGCGGGAACGCGGCAAACGGCGTGTTCGGTTCGAGGGTGAGCTGATACCAGGAAAGGTGCGGTGGTGCCAGGGCGATGGCTTGTGCCAGGTCGGCCGCTGCCTCGGCGGCGGTTTGTTCCGGCAGGCCGTGCATCAGGTCGATATTGAAGCTGTCGAAGCCGGCGGCATGGGCGGATTCGATGGCGCGAATGGCGGCGGCGGGGTCATGGATGCGGCCGAGGCGCTTGAGATGCTCGGCATGAAAACTCTGCACGCCGATCGACACGCGCGTGATGCCGAGGGTGCGATAGTCGGCCAGATGTCCGGCCATTTCCGTGCCGGGGTTCACTTCCAGCGTGATTTCCCGGCAAAAGCGAAGATCCAGCCGCGCCCGCAGGCCGCTCAAGAGCTGGTCGAACGCGGCGGGGGAAAACAGGCTGGGCGTGCCGCCACCGAAGAAGATCGACTCGATCGGCCGTCCCCAGATCAAGGGCAGTTCGAGTTCGACATCCCGCAGTAAGGCCGAGACATAATCGGCTTCGGGCAGCGGTTGTTGGTTGAGTGCGTGGGAATTGAAATCGCAGTAAGGGCACTTCTGCACGCACCACGGCAGGTGGACATACAGTGTCAGCGGCGGATTTTCCGTGAATTGCGGCAGCAGTACCATGGGGATCAAAGGGGTTGATCGCGCAGTTGGTTCAGCAGCGCGTGCAGGGCGACGGTGCGGTGGCTGACGCGCAGTTTTTCCTCGATGGATAACTCCGCCGCGCCCCGCCTGTGTGCGGTGCTGAAAAACAGCGGGTCATAGCCGAATCCGCCCGCACCGCGCGGTTCCGTGAGGATTTCGCCGTCCCAATACCCTTCGGCCAGCAGCGGTTTGGGGTCGTCGGCATGTCGCGCCAGGGCGAGCGCGCAGACGAACCGGGCGCGGCGATCCGGGTTGGGCTGGCTGGCGAGCGCCATGCGCAGTTTCGCGTTGTTGCTGGCGTCGTTCGCTGATTCCCCGGCATAGCGGGCGGAATAGACGCCGGGGGCGCCTCCTAATGCGGCGACTTCGAGCCCGGAATCGTCGGCCAGCGCCGGTAGGCCGGTCAATGCTGCGGCGGCGCGTGCTTTGAGCAGGGCGTTAGCGAGGAATGTATCGCCGGTTTCTTCCGGTGCACCGCGCCCCCACTCGGTGAGCGAAAGGAGTTCATAGCTCGTGAAAAACGGGAATTCTTCAGCCATGAGGCGGCGCATGGCTTCGAACTCGCGCATTTTTCCGGCGTTATGGGTGGCAATCACCAGTCGGGGCATCTCGGGATACTCAGATTTTTGCAAGACGGCGGTGAGTATAACCGGGCACCGGGCGACTTGCTTTGGCCGTGAAATTGCGCTAAGTTACGCAACCTTTTTTGAATCCCGTGTCCCATGATGGGTCGAGGCTATTATGAAAATCCTGTCTTCCCTGAAGTCTGCCAAAACCCGGCATAAAGACTGCCAAATCGTCCGCCGCCGTGGCAAGGTTTATGTGATCAACAAAACCAATCCGCGTTTCAAGGCGCGTCAGCGTTGATTTGGCGCAGCCGGGGTGCCCGGTGGTTGTCGTAAAGCCCGCCTTTCTGGCGGGTTTTTTCTTTTATGATGCTTGAAAACCGGCGGCGCTGCCCTACACACTGGGCAATGAGCATCCGATCGATTGCGGAGGGGGTTTTGTGAAGTTCCAGGATTACTACGCCACGCTGGGTGTCGAGCGGGGTGCGACGCAAGATGAGATCAAAAAGGCGTACCGCAAGGCGGCGCAGAAATATCATCCCGATCGCAACAAAGAGCCCGACGCGGAAGAGAAATTCAAGGCGGTCAATGAAGCCTACGATGTGCTGGGTGACCCCGAGAAACGCAGCCGTTATGACACCTTCGGTGCGAATTATCATGCGGGCGATGAGTTCCGTCCGCCGCCGGGGTTCGATTACAGCCAGTTTGGCGCGGGTCAGGGTGGGGCGGGGTTCTCGGATTTTTTCAGCAGTATTTTTGGCGGCGGCTTCGAGGGCGCGGGGCGCCGGGGTGGCCGTGCTGCGCGGGGGCAGGATTTTGAAATGAGCCTGCCGCTCTCGGTGCGGGAAATGATCGAGGGCGGTAGTCGCCCGGTCGCGATCGATCACCCGGAACAGGGGCGGAAGACGCTCAAGATCACCGTGCCGGCAGGCAGTTCGCCGGGCAAGAAAATCCGGCTCTCCGGTCAGGGGGGCAGCGGATCAGGCGGTGGCCCGGCGGGGGATTTGTATCTTGTGATCGAGCTGGCAGCGGGCGGGGAATTTACGCTGGAGGGCAATCAGGTGCTGTATGACCTGCCGGTGACGCCTTGGGAAGCCGCCTTGGGTGAGAAGGTGCCGGTACCGACGCCCACGGGGGGCAAGATCAACCTGACGATTCCCGCTGGCTCGCAGTCGGGCAAACGCTTGCGGGTTCCCGGTAAAGGCTTGGCGGGGGGGGATTTTGTCGTGACGATTCAGATTCATACACCGCCGGCCAAGACCGAGGAAGCCCGGGCGTTTTATCAGGAAATGAAGCTGTCGATGCCGTTCGATCCGCGCGTCTGAGGGTTCTTCTATTGCATTGCGGCCAGACTCAGGCCGGGCCCACCGTTTCGTATGGGCGATGCTGCGCGCACCGCCGCCGGGTTTGAACGGCAATCAAACCCCGTGCGGGCTGCTGGGCTTCCAGGCATCGTCGTAATCGGCCAGCACATCGAAGCAAACGGGTGAGGCGCTGGCGTCGATCCATTCGATGAGGTCGAATTGATCATCCACCGCGCAGGCGTTGTCACCCGTCGAGCAGCCCCCGCAGCCGCTTTCGCAGGTCGGAGCGTTGAGATGAGTCTGCCGGATGTGCCCGCGTGCGCGCCAGAATTCGATGAGCTGTCGAACCGCGCTCGGGGCGGCATCGAAGTGCAGCAGCACATCGCGCAGTGGGGCGCTGCCGCGATCTTTGAGATACGCCTTGAGCTGACTGGGGGTCAGCAGGCGGTCGGCATTCATGATGCGCCGAGCGGCTCAACCCGCCGCAGACCGTGCCGCCGCAGCAGCACAATGACCGTCACCAGCAAGGCCAGCACGCCAATCAGCCAGCTTAGGGATTGCATCGGGTGCGCCGAAAAATGGCTGAATTGGTAGTACAGCACCGCGAGGGAATACGCCAGGCCGATGCCCCAACCGAGCGCGAACAGCGTCCAGGCGCGGCTGCGGGTCTCACGGTAGATCGCGGCCATGGTGTTCACACAGGGAATATAGAGCAGGATGAAGATCAGGTAAGCCACCGCCGCGCTTTCGCTGAACAGGCTGCCCATGCGGGTGAGTGTGACGGTGTCGATGTTTTGCTGTTCGGCGGCTTGCTGCAGATTGCTGGTTTGCGCCGAGCTGATCGCGCCAAAGCCCAGGGGGTCGAAAAAGCCGTGGGCAAAGGCTTTGGCATTGGCGGGAATCGTGTCGAGGGCGGCTTTGAGCTCGCCGAGCAGGTCGAAGGGTTGCGGGTGCGCGGGCGGCGTGGATGCGGTGTCGCCCGCATCCATCCGGCTGTACACGCCGTTGAGCGTGCCGACGACGATTTCCTTGACCACAACCCCGGAGAGCAGACCCACGGCGGCCGGCCAGTTTTCATCGGTAATGCCCATCGGGTGGAACACGGGCGTGAGGGTTTTGCCGATGCTGCCGAGGATGGATTCGCCGACTTCGTTTTCCGCGAGCGGGGTGCCATTCGGGCTGAAGCTTGCCAGCAGGGTGACGACGACGGAGGCGGCAATAATGACTTTCCCCACCCGCAGCAAGAATACCGAGAGTCGCTCCCAGGTGGCGAGCAGCAGGCCGCGCAGGGTGGGAACATGATAGGTCGGCAGCTCCATGATGAATGGCGTGGCCTCGCCGCGCAGGGCAGTTTTTTTCAACAACAGGGCGGTGAGAATGGCGAGGACAATGCCGAGCACATACAGCGCAAATACCACCTGCCCGCCGTGTTCACGGAAAAAGACGGTGACAAAGGCCATGTAGATCACCAGCCGTGCGCTACAGGACATGAACGGCTGCATCAGGGCGGAAATCAGCCGTTCGCGCGGGTCTTCGAGCGTGCGCGTGGCCATGACGGCGGGGACATTGCAGCCGAAGCCGACGATCATCGGCACAAAGGCTTTGCCCGGCAGGCCGATTTTGCGCATGAAGCGATCCATGACGAAGGCGGCGCGCGCCATGTAGCCGGAATCTTCGAGCAGGGACAAAAACAGGAAGGTCATGCCGATCGGGGCGATGAAGGTCGAGACGAGTTGCACGGCACCGCCGACGGAGGTGGCGAGAAAGGTAATCAGCCATTCGGGGGCATGCAGCAGGTGCAGCAGGTGCGCAAAGCCGGTCACAAAGAGGGCGTGGGTGGATTTGTCGAAAAAGTCGATGAAAATGCTGCCGCCATTGAAGCTCATCACGAACAGCAGATACATCATCAGCAGAAAGATCGGGATGCCGAGAAACCGGTTGAGCACGATCGCATCGATGCGGTCGGTGAGCGAGCGGCGCAGTTGGCCGCGCACTTTCACGCTGCCGTGGGTGAGCTGGTGAATGAAGGTGTAGCGGGCGTCCGCAATAAACACATCGGGTTCTTCGGCCAGATGGGCGCGAATCTCATCCTGCGCGCGGGCGACCGCCTGGCGCAGCGTCTCATCGACGGTGGCGAGGGTGAGGCGGTCACTTTCGAGCAATTTGACTGCCATCCAGCGCGTATCAATTTTTTGCGCGGCGGCGAAGGGTTCCACTTGCGGGCAGAGGCTGCGCAAGGCGGATTCGATCAAGGCGGCGTATTCGATTTTGATGCCGGGTTGATCGGCATGCGCCGCGCGCTCGACCAGTCGCCGTTTGAGTTCGTCCAGCCCCTGTTTTTTGGCGGCGGAAATCGGTACCACCGGGCAGCCAATCCGCCGTTCGAGTTCGGCGAAGTCAATCTGGATACCTGCGGCTTCCGCCAGATCGATCATGTTGACGGCCAGAATCAGCGGCACGCGCATTTCCAGCAGTTGCGTGGTCAGGTAGAGATTCCGTTCCAGATTGCTCGCATCGAGGATGTTGATGATGACATCGGCTTCACCCGAGAGCGCGTAATCGCGGGCGATGGCCTCATCCAGCGAGGCACTGGACGCGGCATCGAGCGAATAGGTGCCGGGCAGATCGACCAGTTCGACCGTGGTCGCGCCGACTTCAAACTGCCCGACCTTGCGATCGACCGTGACGCCGGGCCAGTTGCCGACCTTCTGCTTCAGACCGGTGAGCGCATTGAATAATGTGGTCTTACCACAGTTAGGGTTGCCAATCAGGCCGACGGTATAGTGTGTCATGGGGACTCGTGAAGCAGGGGCAGGCTTAGACAGGGACGCGATCGATTCGGAGCATCGCCGCTTCATCTTTGCGCAGCGTGAGGGCGGACTGCCGCACCTGGAGCTGTACCGGATCCCCCAGCGGCGCGACGCGGGTCACGGTGAAGGGCGTGCCGGGCGTGAGTCCCATCGCCATTAGCCGGCGGCGATACTCGGCCTGACCGGGCGCAAAGCCCAGCACCTTGCCCTGGTCGCCGGGGCGCAGATCCATCAGGGAGAGATCAGCCATGGGCGGCGGCCTTGCCCGGCTCGTCGGTGACGAAAATCCGGTGCGCCATCCCGGCACCGAGCGCTACCTTGCTGGCATGCAGCCGCACGACCAGCCCGCCGCCTTCATGCTGGATGACTTCGAGCAGGGTGCCCGGATGAATGCCCATGCCTTCGAGTCGTTTGGCGAGCGCGGGCGAGGCACCGCGAATCTCCGCCACGCGCACTCGTGCCCCTCGCGTCGCCAGCGAAAGGCCGTAGGCGAGATGATTGGTACCGCGGGCCGGCATCAGAGGCATGACCGGGGGCTGGGCGTGCTGGAGCATGGCGGGCATTTCCTGCAAGAATGACAACAGACGAGTAGTATAGCACCCGAAACTAAATGAGAACAATAGTCATTTGCGAAGATACCGAGGTCAACCGACCGAGGAAGCGGGGCGTCTTGCCGTGCGTGGTGAGTCATCTGGAAGCCTGAAATTTTGAGGTTCTGGAAAAAATTACGCGCTCCGCCGCGCGACGCCGTGCGTCACCCATCCTGTGCCCTCGTGCCCGACGCCCTCGGTGAGCCGCGTTTCGCCTTCGACCAGCAGCAGCCAGTCGAGTTGCGGCCAGTCCGCGCGCAAGTCGTCGGCCGTGACCAGCATCTCGACCGCCTTGGGGCCGCCGCTACGGTAGTTGAGCTGGTTGGGATGGAACAGTTCCACGATCAACAGCCCCTGCGGACGAAGGCTGTGGGCGATTCGTTGATGGATTTGCTGGCGGTCGCTGGGCTCAAAATGCAGAAAAATCGACACGACGGCATCGAAAGCGGCCACCGGCCAATCCCAGGTGAGTAAATCGGCGCAGTGGCTGTCGAGCATCACGCCCCGGCGTGCCGCCAACGCGCGCGCCTTTTGACAGGCAACGGCGGAATAATCGACGGTGCTGACATCAAACCCTTGCTGCGCGAGCCACACGCCATTGCGCCCCTCGCCATCGCCAATCACTAGGATTCGCGCCGCCGGGGGCAGCCGGAATGCTTGCGAACGCAGGAAATCGTTGGGTTGTTCGCCGTAGAAGTAGTCCTCGCGGGCGTATTTTTGATTCCAGAAATCGGACATGGCGGGCGGGTTCCATGAATGGCTGTCATTAAATGGCCATGATAGCGCGTCATGCGATAAACCACGCGGTGCGCGTCGCCGCCTGCTGCTAGAATCTGTCGCTCTGGCGTGGCGTCCGCCCGCCCGTTTTTACACCGGCCGGATGGTGTTTGCATGTCTTCTTCGGTTCCTGCCGCGCCATCGGCTTCTGTTGTGGCCGCCCCGACGCAGTTTCGTGTGCTCGGCGCGATCAGCGTGGCGCATTTTCTCAATGATCTGATGCAATCGCTGATGATCTCGCTTTACCCGCTGTTTCGCGGCAATTTTGATTTGAGTTTTGCGCAAATCGGCTTGATTACCCTGTGTTTCCAGCTCACGGCGGCGATTTTGCAGCCGTTGATCGGGCAGGCGATCGACAAGCGGCCGATGCCGTATTCCCTGGTGATGGGCACCGGGTTCACCCTGGTCGGCTTGCTGGTGCTGGCATTTGCGCCGGGCTATGGGTTTTTGCTGGCCGGTGCGGCGCTGGTCGGTATCGGTTCGTCGATTTTTCACCCGGAATCCTCGCGGGTGGCGCGCATGGCCGCCGGGGCGCGGCCGGGTCTGGCGCAATCGATTTTTCAGGTGGGCGGCAATGGCGGAACGGCGGCCGGTCCGCTCCTGGCGGCATTGATCGTGATTCCGCACGGACAAATCAGTATCGCCTGGTTCTCGGGCGTGGCCTTGGCGGCGATGATCGTGCTGTTTTTCGTTGGCCGCTGGGCGGCGGCGCAGCACCGTAAGCCGAAGCCCAAGAAGCTTCTGCCCCCGCCGAATCTCTCGCGCCGCTGGCGATTGGGATTGCTGGCCGCGTTGTTGGTGCTGATGTTCTCTAAATTCCTGTATTTGGCGAGCATGAACAACTACTTATCGTTCTACCTGATTCATCGTTTCGACCTGCCCATTCAGTCGGCGCAGTTGCACCTGTTTTTGCTGCTGTTTGCGGTGGCGGCGGGCACGCTGCTCGGCGGACCGATGGGGGATCGGATCGGGCGTCATCGGGTGATCTGGCTGTCGATCCTCGGTGTGGCGCCGTTTACGCTGTTGTTTCCGCATGTGGGGCTCGGCCTGCAATCGGTGTTGCTGCTGTTGATCGGGTTTGTTTTGGCTTCGGCATTTCCCGCGATGGTGGTGTACGCGCAGGAATTGTTCCCGGAGCGGATCGGCGCGATTTCCGGGCTGTTTTTTGGTTTTGCCTTCGGCAGTGCGGGCGTTGGTGCCGCGTTACTCGGACATTTCGCCGACCATTACGGGGTGGATGCGCTGATCGAAGTCTGTGGCTATTTGCCGTTGTTGGGGGTGATTGCGTTGATTCTGCCCGATGTGCATCAACGGGCACCGGCGTGAAGGCTGACCCGGTTCATGCCCAGCGTAGATAGGCGGTGACTTCGTCCCGATCGTGATAAAGCTGGCGGATCGTCAACGAATAGGGGCGCGCGGCCGCACCCAGCACCACCTCGATGGCCTGCTGGCATTCCACGACAGCCTGCTGGCGCTTTTTCATCGGCAGTTTCAGATTGAACAGCGCCCGCTGACAGTCGCCGCGCAGTAGCCATTCGGCCATGAGCACGGCCACGCGCCCCGGTTGCTCGACCATATCGCAGACCAGCCAGTCCACCGGGGTTTTGGGGCGGAAGGTAAAGCCATCTTCGCGGCGGTGCTCCACATTCGGGTGTGCGGCGACCGCAGGCGCGAGCGCGCCGTTGTCTACGGCGGTGACATGCAAGCCATCACGCAGAAGCTGCCAGGTCCAGCCACCGGGTGCCGCGCCCAAGTCCACGGCGGTGCGGCCATCGCAGAGCCATGCGCTGCGTTCAGCGGGTGATAAAAACAGGATGATGGCTTCTTCCAGCTTGAGGGCGGAACGGCTCGGCGCTTCCTTGGCCTGACGCAGCCGAGGGATGCCCATCGGCCAGGGCGCACCCTGCGCGGGGTGTGTCCAGCCGAGATAAGCGGTGGCGGTGTCGGCAAACACAATGTGCAGCACCGGGAGATCCAGCGACCGGGGTTGCAACATGCCCAGCCGCCGCAGCGCCTGACCGAGCGGATTCGAGAAACTGCGACACAGGCGCAGCAAAGGTCGGGTCGCCTCGGCATCCGGGGTTTCCACGACGACCTCCGCGAAGCGTTGTCCCGCCAAGGCAGCCAGGATCGGTGACAGACGGTTATCGGCGGGCAGATCGGTCAGCGGCTCCCCGGCGAGGCACCACTGGCGGGCAAAGATGAGATCGTCCAGCGAGGCGTGCCGGAACCAGGCGGTTAGGGCGTCGGTATCGGGCGTGATAAACCGCACGAGGCCAGAGCCGGATTCGGTTTGGCAATAGCCATACACCCCGGCGCGGGCGGTGATCGCCTGCACTTGGGCGGCGGCATCGCCTTCGTATCCGGCGCGGGTTAGTAGGAGGAGGTGGGTGTTCATCGGGCGAGGATAACAAAATGCCTCGCTGCCCGTTGGTGCCCGCGCTGGGCTTGCTGAATCAATCCAGGGATGGATGGATTCAGCGTATCCTCAGGGGTCGGTGCGCGGGGTGGGTTGCGTCGTCCTGGCGGAAGCATTTTGTGCGTCCCGTTCTGCCTTGCGGTGGGCGATTGCCTCCCAGTCCAAGTTGTTGCAGGTTTCGCAGTGCTCTTTGAGGATGTGCAGCTTGACCAGCAGCCAATGGATTTTACAGCCGACGCAGAAGCCCAGCACGGCTTCGAGCCACATAAAGCCGATGCAGACGAAGACCAGTGTCGGAATCCAGTACGACAGGTATTGCTGTGTTTCGGGCAACAGCTGATGGCCGGCGAGTTTGTTGACCCAATCGGCGAAGGTATCGGGGTTGAAGAAGATCAGGCACAGCGTGATGAACACCGAGCCCAGCGCCCAGGCAAACCGCTTCGGCGCGAGCGGGCGCCAGACTTTGGGTTGGCGCGCGGCCAGCAGGCTGGAGAGCAGAATCAGCGGTGAAAGGCGAGAACTCCACACGAACATCCCCGCCAGCAGTTCGAACAGGCCGTACAGAAGCACCCAGGTCTGGATGGTGTAATCCCAGGTGCGCCGGATGACATGCGCCGAATAGATGATGTTGCCATCGAAATCGGTGTCGAGCGTATCGTGCAGGCTGTCGCCATCGACGATCCAGTGGCCGCCGAAAATGGCCGACCAGAGCGTCAACCCCATGTAGAGCGGGATGAACAACAAAATGCCCGCGCGAATCCGCACGGCGGTATCGTTGATGAATAGTGCGTCTTCGTGGGTGTCACGAAACCACAAATTCTTGAAAATTTGCCACATGATCTCCTCCGCCTGTTTTTTCCGCCTCTGTTGGGCGGTTGGAATGATTGCATCTTAAGTGCAACGCTTAAGAATGGACTGCTTTATCAGGGCTTGCTAATTGAGTGTTTTTATCAGGAATCGTGTGGCTCAATTTGTCCGGAAAAAAGGCTGGGCAAAAAAACGCCCCGGTCTTGAACGAACGGGGCGTGAGGGCGGCATCACCCGCGATGGGCGTCAGCGATCAATCGCCGTGATCGACATCGTTTTCGAGGACGGCGCCGGTCATGGCATCGATGCCCACTTCCCGCACGCCGTGCGCGGACTGGATGTCAAACGAATAGCGCAGGCCGGAGCCGCCCTGTTCGTGCTCCAGCTCGGCGTCCTTGATTTTGCCCGGTTGCAGTTGCAGCGCCTGTGCCTTGGCCTCGTCCATGGTGATTTTGGCATCGGCCTTGGCCGGGGCGTTATTGGCGTACACGGCTGCGGTGCCGGCGGCCAGGGTCAGAACCGTCGCGGCGGCAATGATGCGGGACAAACGAATGGCAGTTTTCATGAATCGATCTCCTGTTGAGTTGCAGCTGATTCGATTGAATCAGTGCAATCAGCTTAACGAGGGGCGCGCTACCGCAAGATGTCCGGCAAATGAAGGATTGTTCATCATCGAACGGACGGCGCCGCCGCTGATGCGGGCAGGGGTGCGCGGCGCATCCACAGGGAATAGATGACGGGCATCACCAGCAGCGCTAGAGGAATCTGGACGATCATGCCGCTGATGATGGCAATCGCCAGCGGCTGCTGCATGGCCGAGCCCTGCCCGATCCCCAAGGCGAGCGGCAGCAGCGTAAGAATCGCCGCGAGGCTGGTCATGACCGTGGGGCGCAGGCGCCGCACCCCGGCTTCGATCAGGCGCTCCGTCCAGTCGCCAGTGCGGATACGGCCGACTTCAAAGAAATAGAACACGGCCACTTCGGTCACGATGCCGATAATCATGGTCAAGCCCATCAACGAGGTGATGTTCAGAGTCTGCCCGGTGAGCCACAGCCCCAGCAGCACACCCGCGACGGCCATCAGCGGCGCGCTGATGATCGACACACTGATGGCGAAGCGTTCATACAGAAACAGCAGGCTGAGAAACACCAGGGCGGTGGCGGTGATGAACACCATGATGAGCCCCTGGAAGGCCAGTTGCTGCTGTTGATACAGGCCGGAGAGCTGGTAATAGACGCCCGGCGGCAGCAGGCCGGGCGCGGCGAGCGCCTGCCGGACATCGGCGATCGTGGCGCCGAAGCCCCGGTCATGGATGCGGGCGGAGACTGCCACCATCGGTTTCTGGTTGTAACGGGTGATTTCCGGCGCGCCGGTGACCGTCACGAAATGACCCACTTCCCGCACGAGCACGGGCTGACCGGCGGCGTTGGTCAGGGTCATGTTGCCGAGGGCTTGCGGGTTGTGGCGCAGCGATTCTGGCGTGATGACGCGCACGCCGACTTCCTGTTCGCCCTGGGCGATGCGGGTGGCGACCGTGCCGCCGAGCAAGGTCTGCAATTGCTGCACGATGCTGCCCGGCGTCAAATCGGCCAGCGCGGCTTTTTCCCGGTCGATGTGAAACTCCAGGGCATCCCCCGCGATGACCAGCCCGTTCTGCACTTCACGGATCCCGGCAATGGATTGGATGGCCGCCGCCACTTTGGGCGCCAGTGCCTGCAATTCCTGCTGGCTTTCACCGAACAGGCGGATGACCACCGGGCGCGGCGAGCCCGCCAGATCGCCGATCAGATCGCCCATCGGCTGGTTTATGTCCAGCACGGTGACGCCGGGCACTTTGTCGGCAATGTCGCGGGCAATCCGGTCCATCACCTGGCTTTGCTGATCCGGCGATTTGAGCTGGATGAACAGATCGCCCTGATTGGCTTCGGTCAAGCCGCCGCCGAGCTGCGCGCCGGTGCGACGGGTGAGGGTATCGACTTCGGGCAGGGCGCGGATCAGCGCTTCGACCTGCATCAGCTCGCGGTTGGTTTCCGTGAGCGATTGACCGGGGCGCGTCTGGTAATCGAGGACGAAGCCGCCCTCGTTCATTTCCGGCATGAAGCCGGTGGGAATGTGGGTGAGGCTCAGCCAGCCGGTGACGCCGATGCCGAGGATGACCGGCCCGAGCAGCCAGCGCCGACGCAGCAAGCCGGCCAGCAGCCGGCGATAGAGTCGGGTGAGCCGATGTTCCGCCGGATGTTCCAAGTCGGGCTGATCGAGCGGGCGCTGCGGTTTGAGCCGCAGCCGTTGCAGCAGGATCGGCACCACCAGCCAGGTGAACAGAAACGACAGAATCAGGCTGGCGGCCATAGTCAGGGAGAGCGCCTTGAAGAAGGCGCCGGTCACGCCATCGAGAAACGCCAGCGGGGCAAAAATGATGACGGTGGCCGTGGACGAGCCGATCAGCGGACGGGTGAATTCCGGCAGCGGATGCAGCAGATGCGGATGCCGCTGGGCATGTTTGGGATGCAGCAGGTATTCGATCATCACGATGATGTCGTCGATCACCAAACCGACCGCCGCGGCCATGCCGCCCAGGGTCATGATGTTGAAATCCAGCCCGAACAGTTTGAGCAGGATCACGGTACTCGCCAGCACGGCGGGCACCACGCCGAGCGCCACCAGAGTGACGCGGCCATTTTTCAGAAACAGGAACAGAATCAGGATGGCGAACAGCACGCCCAGCACGATCGCATCCCGCACCGATTGGGCGGAATCGACGATCAGCGTGCTCTGGTCATACCATTTTTTCAGCACCACGCCGGGCGGCATGAGGTTGGCATTGGCTTGCAGTGTTTCCCGCACGGCGCGGGCAATGGCGACGGTATTGCCGCCGAGCTGCTGCTTGATCATCAACAGCACGGCGGGCTTGCCGTCGGCGGTGATGCGTTGGTAGATGGGCACGGTCGACGCCCGCACCGTGGCGACATCCGCCACCCGGATGCTGCCCGCTGGGGTGGTATTGATCACGACCTGGCCGATTTCCTCGGCATTGTGCAGTCGGCCATCGGTGAGCAGCAGCGACAGCCGGTTGATGGTCTGTAAATGCCCGATGGCGTGCTGCCCCTGGCCACTATTGAGGGCGTCGATCACATTCTGACTGGTCAGGCCAAGCGCTTCGAGCCGCGCGGGGTCGAGCAGGACATGAAATTCCGGCAAATCCCCGCCCTGAATCTGCACCTGCCGCACGCCCGCAATGCCGGAGAGCAGCGGGGACAGGGTGTATTGCGCCAGCGTGCGCAATTCGGTGGGGCTCAAACGGTCGGAGGTCAGGCTATAGGCGATGACCGGGAACCGGGTCGGGTTCTCGCGGTGCACGCGGAATTGGGTGCCGGGCGGCAGATTCGGCAAAGCGGCGTTCATGGCGGCGGCGGTTTGCAGTTCGGCGCGGGTCATATCCATGCCCCAGGCGAACCGCAAGTCCACATCCGCGCTGCCCCGGCTGGTGGTGCTGCTGATCGACGCCACCCCCGGCACGGCGCGCAGCGCCTGTTCGGCGGGCTTGGTCACGGTGCGCACCATCTGTTCGGCATCCCGGTTGCCCGCATCGATCGCCACCACGATGCGCGGGAAGTTCAGCGAGGGAAACAGCGCCACCGGCAGGTGCAAGGCGGTGAGCAGGCCGCCGAGGGTCAGCACCAGCATCAGAAACAGCAGCGAACGCTGATGCCGCAGGATGAAGTGCGACAGCCCCAGATGCCGCCTCATGGCCGGGTCTCCTGCGACGGCGGCGCCTCGACCAGCCGCATGCCCGCCGCGACATTCCCCGCGCCCACGGCCACCACGCGATCCCCCGAGGCCAGGCGCCCGGTCTGCAGCGGTTCAACCACGCTCTGGCTGCCTGCCGTGGCGAGCACGCGCACCGGCACGGCTTCGGCCTGTTGTTGCTGATCGCGCCAGACCCGGGTTTGCCCCTGGGCATCGGTTTGAATGGCCGAATGCGGCAGGATGAGGCCGCTCGGCCCCGGCGGATGGAAGTGGGCGAGAATCGCCTGCCCGAGAACCCAGGGCGCCGCGCCTGCCGTCGTCCGGGGTAGCGACAGATGCACCGGCTGCCGATCGCTTTGCGGCAATACCATCGGATCAATCGCGGTAATCCGCGCGGTGACCGGCGGCAGTGCGCCGAATGCCGCCTGAATGGTCACGGAATCGCCCGTCTTGAGCTGTGCGGCCAGTGCGGCGGGCACGGGTACGCTGGCTTCCAGTTGCCCGTCATCGACGGAAGTCAACAGCGGCTGATTGGCGGTAAACACGCCGCCAAGCTGCACGGAAATTTGTTGCACGATACCGGCGTGCGCGGCGGTGAGCCGATGTTCGGGCGTGGTGGCACCACGGGCGACCAGCGCCTGCCAGTCCGCTTCTGCCAGCGCCAGCGCCTGCTCGGCCTGGGTGAGATCCGCCTGGGTGGCGAGGTGCGCCTTGAGCAGTGCCTGCGTTTGTGCCCGGTGCTCGCGGGCATAGGCCAGGCTGGCTTGGGCGCGCGCGACCTGCTGGCGGGTATTGGCGCTGGTGCGCACAGTCATCAACAGCGTTCCCGGCTGCACCCAGGTTCCGGCGTGCACGGCCAGTTGCACGACCTGCCCTTCGAATGCGCAACTGGTGAGGCGCACGGCGGAGCTGATGGGGGTGATCCGCCCGGCAAAGGTTTCGGTGGCGCTGAGCTGACCTTGTGTGACCGTGCTCAGGCCGACCTCGATCTGCCGGGTTTCACTGGCGGTGTCGGCGCGGCTGATGCCTGTGCCGAGGCCAAGGCAGCCGAGGGCGAGCGCGACGGCCAGTGCGTGTGATTGAACGAAGGGGCGGGGGCGCCGCAAGGACGGGGAGCGGTGAGCGGGCATGGGTTCTCTCCTCAAGGATGGGGCGAGGGCGCGTCAGCGGCGGCCGCCGGTGGCAACCCGGCGGGCGCGATGCCCGCCAGTGCCGGCAGGGCATAGGCGGCGCGCTGCTGTTCCGCCGTGTTTTCCAGCAGGGCGGTTTGCTGCGCGAACAGCGCCTGCCGCAGGGCATCGACACTGCTGGCGCTCATCAGTCCGGCGGTCATGGCCTGCTCGGCGTGCGCCAGCGTCGGGCGCAGCGCGCGCAGATGCTGTTCGATCTCGACCCGATTCCGTTGCAGTGCGGCCTGCTTCTGCTGCAAGGCGATGACCTCGGCGCGGGCGTGCGCCAGCCGGTTGCGGTATTGCTCGGCGGCCAGCGCGCGGCGGGTATCGGCCACGGCGATGGCGTGACGATTGCCATCGAACAGCGGAATGACGAGCTGGATGCCCAGGCCGAGCGTCTGCACTTTCGAGGTGTCCTGACTGCGGGTCAGCCCCAGACTGATCGCGGGAAACTGATCCAGCAATGCCTGCCGGTACTGTGCATCCTGCTCGTCGATGGCGGCATGCAGCGCGAGTAGGTCGGGGCGTTGCGGGAGCTGATCGAGTTCGACCGGCTGCGGCGGCACCCCGGATGGCGGGCTGGGGGGCGGGTCGAGCGGCGTGTCCGCATCGGCGGCTACCCCCAACAATTGATTGAACGCCACCCGCGCCTTGCGCTGCTGCTGTTCCAGCGTGGCGGCGGCCTGCTGCCATTCGGCCAGCCGGGCATCGAGGAGTGCTTCGGCATCGGCGGTGATCAAACCGGCGGCGCGGGCTGGCTGGGCCTCCGCCCGCCGTTGCCGCGCCCAGTCGATCTGCGTATCGAGAAGCCGTTGCTGCGCGGAAAAAGTCCACAACGAGACATACTGCTGCTGCACGGCGGCCACGAGCTGCCACGCCTGCCAGCGTTGATTCAGGATCGCTTGCCGCAGTGTCGCCCGGATGCGCGCATCGCGCGGCGCCCGTTGCAGCCAGAAACTCAAATCCTGGCTGGCCGACAGGCTGAAGGCATTGAACAACCCCTGCTGCCAGGGATGATCCAGCGAAAAGCCCAGCCCCAGCGGCGGCGGCACCTGCGCGAGCCCGGCTTGTTGCCGCGCCAGCGTGAGCTGCAGGGTGCTTTCGCGCAGGTTCGGATTGTGTTGCAGGGCAAAGGCCGTGGCGCTGGCCAGCGTCCAGGCCTGATGGGGGGGGACTGCGACCGGCGCTTGCTCTGCCGTCGGTGGCAGCGGCTGATAGGACGCGCAGCCGCCGAGTGCCAGCAACAGCCCGCCGAGCGCCAGTAGCCGTCCGAGGCGGCCGTCCGGTCGAATCCACCGGTGATGCGGCCGTGGTAGTCGCTCGTCGAGATCATCTGGATGCAGCACAGCACACCTCTTATCGTTTGCATGCGGGCGTTTTGTTGTGGCACGACGCCAGCCTGCTGCATCCTAGCAAAGCGGGCGGTCATCCAACATGAAGGCAACATGACCATTTCTTCATCTTGGCCTGCCGGGGGAATGCCGTAGGATAGCGACATGAAAATTTTACTGGTTGAAGATGACCGGCAGGCCGCGTCGTACCTCTCCAAAGGCTTGACCGAGGCGGGGCATGCGGTGGACTGGGCGGAAAATGGCGTCGATGGCCTGCATCTGGCCATGACCGGCGAATACGATGTGCTGATCGTCGATCGCATGTTGCCGGGGCTCGATGGGTTGGCGCTGATTTCGGCTTACCGTGCGGCCGGTCGGGCGACGCCGGTGTTGATTCTCTCCGCCTTGGGCGAGGTCGATGACCGGGTGACCGGGCTGCGGGCGGGCGGCGATGATTATCTGACCAAACCCTATGCCTTTACCGAACTGCTGGCACGGATCGATGCCCTGACCCGCCGCCTGCACACGCGGGAAACCGGTGAGACGCTGACGGTCGCGGACCTCGTGCTGGATCGGGTGCGCCACCGGGTGACGCGGCAGAACCAGTTGATTCTGCTGCAACCTCGGGAATTCCGGCTGCTCGATTACCTCATGCGCCATGCCGGGCAGGTCGTGACCCGCACGATGCTGCTCGAACAGGTCTGGGGCTATCACTTCGATCCGCAAACCAATGTGATCGATGTCCACATCTCCCGCCTGCGCAGCAAAATCGACCGGGATTTCTCGCCGCCCTTGCTGCACACCATTCGTGGGGCAGGGTATGTGTTGAGCGATGCGCCGGTCTGAGTTGCCCGCCTCGCCCCACTTCCGCCGCCGGCTCGCGCGCCTGTGGCGCACCAGCGTATTCCGCTTGGCGGTGCTGTTCGCCCTAGCATTCAGCCTGGTGGTGGCGATTTCTCTGGCGATTGTTTATTGGCTGTCCTCGCAATACATCCTCGGCCAGATGGACGCCAGTCTGCAGGCAGAAATCCAGCGTCTGCAGACCGATACGGACGAGGCCGACGCCGACGGGCTGGCCGGACAAATTGCGGAACATCTCCGGCACGCCGGCAAACAGGGGCGGCTGTATCTGCTGACCGATGCCGCACAGCGGATTCGTGCCGGCAATCTGCTCGCCTGGCCGCCGGGTCTGGTGTGTGGCGAGGCCATCGAATTCAGCGATCAAAGCCCCATCCTGCCGCCCGCGCTGCGCGCCGATGATGCCGATGTCCAGGCGCGGATACTGAGCACCCCGCTCAAAAGCGGCGGCTGCCTGCTGGTCGGCCAGGCGCTGGTCGAAGAAGAAGGCTTCACCGACCACACCGGCTACCTCCTCAGCTGGGCGGTGGGCATCATCACCCTGTTATCGCTGCTCGGCGGCGGCTGGATGGGGCTGGCGGTTCTGCGGCGCATCGATGTGATTACCGATACCGCCCGGCAGATCATGGCCGGTGAATTTTCCCGCCGCATACCCGATACCGGCCACGGCGACGAGTTTTCCGAACTCTCGGCGCGGCTGAATCAAATGCTCAATCGCATCGACGAACTGATGGCTGGCATGCGCAGCGTGACCGACCACATCGCCCATGACCTGCGCAGCCCGCTCACCCGCCTGCGCAACCGGCTGGAAATCTCCCTCACCCAGAATCGCCCCAGCGAGGAATACCGCGAAGCCATGCGCCAGGCACTGGACGATGCCGATCAATTGCTTGGCCTGTTCAACACCCTGATCGCGATTGCCCAGGCCGAAGCGGGTGTGCGCCGCGAACATTTCGCGCCGGTCGATTTGAGTGTCCTGCTGGCCGATCTCGTCGAACTCTACCAATGGGCGGCGGAAGATCGCGGCCTGCACCTGACCGCCCGCATCGAACCCGGCGTGCAGCGGCTGGCAAGCCGTGGCCTGCTCACCCAAGCCATCGTCAACCTGCTGGAAAATGCCCTGCACCATTTGCCCGCCGGGTCGCGGGTGGAGATTGGCCTGAGCCGGACGGCGGAACAGATCACCCTGACCGTGTCAGACAACGGCCCCGGCATCCCCGACGCCGCCGACCGGCTGCGCGTACTAGAACGCTTCGTGCGGCTCGATGCGGCGCGCAGCACGCCCGGCAGTGGCCTGGGGCTGTCGCTCGTGCGTGCCGCCATGCACGAGCACGGCGGCCAAGTCACGCTGGAGGACAACCACCCAGGACTCAAGGTGGTGCTGATTCTGCCTACGGATTCTGGTTAGCAATTCGGTTTCCGCAGATTGAGCAAGAATTCTCTATCTGGCTGGGTGATCCAGCAAGCGCGCGAGATAGCGCCCGGTGTGGGATTCCGCTTGTTCCGCCACGGTTTCTGGCGTGCCTTGGGCGATGATCCGCCCGCCGCCGCTGCCGCCTTCGGGGCCTAAATCCACGATCCAGTCGGCGGTTTTGATCACATCCAGATTGTGTTCGATGACGACGACGGTGTTGCCCTGATCGCGCAGGCGGTAAAGCACGGCCAGCAGTTGCTCGACATCGGCAAAGTGCAGGCCAGTGGTGGGTTCATCGAGAATGTAGAGCGTGTTGCCGGTATCCCGTTTGGAGAGTTCGCGCGCGAGCTTCACCCGTTGCGCTTCGCCGCCGGAGAGGGTGGTGGCGTTCTGCCCCAGCGTGAGGTAACCCAGCCCCACATCGAGCAGGGTGGTGAGTTTGCGATGCAGCGCGGGCACGGCTTCGAAGAAGGGCGCGGCATCCTCGACCGTCAGGTTCAGCACTTCGCTGATGGTTTTGCCCTTGTAGCGAATATCCAGCGTTTCGCGGTTGTAGCGCGCGCCGTGGCAGACATCGCAGGGCACATACACATCCGGCAGAAAGTGCATTTCCACCTTGATGACGCCATCGCCTTCGCAGGCTTCGCAACGCCCGCCTTTCACATTGAATGAAAACCGCCCCGGCGTGTAGCCGCGCGAGCGCGCTTCTTGCGTGCCGGCGAACAGTTCGCGGATCGGGGTGAACAGGCCGGTGTAGGTGGCCGGATTGCTGCGCGGGGTGCGACCAATCGGCGATTGATCGATGTCGATGACTTTGTCGAGCTGTTCCAGCCCCTCGATGCGGGCATAAGGCGCGGGGCGGGTGGCCGCGCCATTCAACGCGGCGGCGGCGATCGGGTAGAGCGTGTCGTTGATGAGGGTGGATTTGCCGGAACCGGAAACGCCGGTGATGCAGGTCAGCAGGCCGAGCGGAATCTCCAGCGTGTCGCCAGCAAGGTTATTGCCGCAGGCGCCATAGAGCCGCAGCCAGTGTCCGTCTTGGGGCGATACGCGCGGCGGCACGGTAATGCGCCGCTGGCCGGAAAGGTAGGCACCGGTGAGCGAATCGGGATTGGCGGCAATCTGTGCCGGGCTGCCCTGGGCGACGATGCGCCCGCCGTGTACGCCTGCGCCGGGGCCGATGTCCAGCACGAAATCGGCGGCGCGAATCGCGTCCTCATCGTGCTCGACCACGATCACGGTGTTGCCCAGTTCGCGCAGATGGGTGAGCGTGCCGAGCAGCCGGTCGTTGTCGCGCTGATGCAGGCCGATGGAAGGCTCGTCGAGAATGTAGGTCACGCCGACCAGGCCGGAGCCGATCTGGCTGGCCAGCCGGATGCGCTGCGCCTCGCCGCCGGACAGGGTTTCCGCCGAGCGGTCGAGCGAGAGGTAGGTTAAGCCCACATCATTCAGAAAGCCCAGCCGCGCGCTGATTTCGCGCACGATGCGCCCGGCGATTTCCCCACGCGCGCCGGGTAGGTCGAGCGCGCGGAAAAAGGCGAGCGCCTCGCTGATCGAACGGTGGATGATGGCGGGCAGGTTGTCGTGACCGAGGAACACATGCCGCGCCGCGGTGTTCAGCCGCGTGCCGCCGCAGGCCGGGCAGGCGCTTTCGGAAATGTATTTCGCCAGTTCCTCGCGCACGGCCTGCGAATCCGTCTCGCGGTAGCGCCGATCCATGTTCGGCAGCACCCCTTCCCAGGGGTGCTCTTTCTCGGTGGCCTTGCCCCGTGGGTCGAGGTAAGTAAAGCGGATTTTTTCCCGGCCACTGCCCTGCAAAATGCGGGTTTGAATCTCGGCGGGTAATGCCTGCCACGGCGTTTCCACTGAAAAATCGTAATGCCGAGCCAGGCCGGACAAGAGCTGAAAGTAATACACATTGCGCCGATCCCAGCCGCGAATCGCCCCGGCGGCCAGCGACAATTCGGGATTGACGATCACCTTCGCCGGATCGAAAAACTGCCGCACCCCCAGGCCATCGCAGCTTGGGCAGGCCCCCACCGGGTTGTTGAACGAAAACAGCCGCGGTTCCAGTTCCGCCAGCGCATAGCCGCAGACCGGGCAGGCGTGTTTGGCCGAAAAGGTGTGCGCGGCATCGCCATCCATCGCCACCACCAGCGCCCGCCCATCCGCGAGGCGCAGCGCGGTTTCGAACGATTCCGCCAGGCGCAGCGCCAGATCGGGGCGCACCTTGAACCGATCGACCACCACCTCGATCGTGTTTTTGCCCTTCGGGTCGAGCGGCGGAATCTCATCGATTTCATACACCCGGCCATTGATCCGCACCCGCAGAAACCCCTGCGCGCGCCATTCATCGAACAGCTTCTGGTGCTCGCCCTTGCGGTTTTCGATGACCGGCGCGAGCAACAGCCAGCGCGAATCCTCCGGCAGCGCCAAGACCTGATCGACCATCTGCGACACCGTTTGCGCGGTGAGATCGATCCCGTGTTCCGGGCAGCGCGGCACCCCGGCGCGGGCAAACAAAAGCCGCAGGTAATCGTAAATTTCCGTGACCGTGCCGACGGTGGAGCGCGGATTGTGCGAGGTGGTTTTCTGCTCGATGGCAATGGCGGGCGACAAGCCATCGATATGATCGACATCCGGCTTATCCATCATCGACAAAAATTGCCGCGCATAGGCCGAGAGCGATTCGACATAGCGCCGCTGCCCCTCAGCAAACAGCGTGTCGAACGCCAGCGACGATTTGCCGGAACCGGAAAGCCCGGTAATCACGATCAGCGCATCGCGGGGCAAATCGACATCGATATTTTTCAGATTGTGCGTGCGCGCACCGCGAATGCGGATAAAGGGATCGGCCATGGGAAGTCCGGACAGCTTATAGTGAATGAAACAGGCAAGTGCTTTATCAGGCGGTTGAAAAACGACTGCGGTGAGCCATCTGCGGCGTTGCGCGGTGCTCGCTCCCTTGCCTATCCATGGGATAGGTCTCGGTCGCTGTGCGCCGGGCGCCTTGCATCGGGCCATCCTCGCTACATTTTTCAACGGCCTGTTATAGTACGGACTTTGGCGTCGCGCCGAAACAACCGGCGCCGCGCGACTTCATTGCAAGAGGAAAGAAACGGATGGCCAGTCGCGGAATCAACAAAGTCATCATCCTGGGCAACTTAGGCCAAGACCCCGAAGTGCGCTACATGCCGAGCGGCGGGCAGGTCACGAATATCCGCGTCGCTACATCCGAGAGCTGGCGCGATAAAGACACCGGCGAGCAAAAAGAAACCACCGAATGGCACCGCATCGTGTTCTTCAACAAGTTGGCGGAAATCGCCGGGCAATATCTGAAAAAGGGCAGCCAGGTCTATGTCGAAGGCACCCTGAAAACCCGCAAATGGCAGGGGCAGGACGGGCAAGATCGATACACCACGGAAATCGTCGCCAGCGAAATGCAGATGCTCGGTGGCCGGAGCGGCGGATCGGGCGGCGGTAACACCGATGCTGGCGGTTATGACGACGGCTACAGCAGCGCCCCGCCTGCCCGAAGCGGTGGGCGCCCAGGCGCTCCATCCGGCGGCGGGCGAGACAGTTACGGTGCCCCCCCAGCGCGCCCTGCACCCAGCAAAGCACCGAATGACTTTGTCGATGATGATATTCCGTTTTAGCGAACCTACTTTATTATAGGCGTTAAATAAAAAACAGCGAAGGCCATGTTTTACATGGCCTTTCTGCCTCTAAATTATGACCGCATCAAACCCGTTTCGTATCGTTCACGGTCAGGCCGCGCGGCTGGATTTCCCCGCGGGCTGTGTGGTCACACTCGGCAATTTCGATGGGGTGCATTTAGGCCACCAGGCGCTCATCCGGGCGGCGGCGCAGGCGGCGCGCGAGAGGGCATTGCCGCTGGTGGTCATGCTGTTCGAGCCTCTGCCGCGGGAGTTTTTTCATCCTGCGGCGCCGGTCGCGCGGCTCACCCGCCTGCGGGAGCGGGTCTCGTTCATTCAGGCGATCGGTGGCGTGGATGTGCTTTGGGTGTTGCCGTTCAATTCGGCGCTGGCCGCGCTGTCGGCAGAAGCATTCGTGACGCGCCTTTTGGTGCAGCGTTTGCGAACCCGCGCGATCTGGATTGGGGATGATTTCCGCTTTGGCCATCGGCGGCAGGGGGATTTTGCCTTGCTCGCGCACCTTGGGGCACAGGCCGGTTTTACGGTCTCGGCGGCGCCCACCTGTCTGGTTGGCGGTGAGCGGGTGTCGAGTACCCGCATTCGTGCGCATTTGCAGGCGGGGGAGCTGGTCGCTGCGCGGGATCTGTTGGGGCGAGCCATGACGCTCTGCGGTCGGGTGATCCACGGGGATAAACGCGGCCGGCAATTGGGGTTTCCCACGGCGAACATCGCCTTGCACCGCCGTCTGTCGCCCTTGCAAGGGGTATTCGCGGTGGTCATGTCGTTGCCGGATCATCAACAGTTCCGGGGGGTGGCGAATATCGGCACCCGCCCGACGGTCGATGGCCAAACGGCGCGACTTGAAGTGCATTTATTTGACTTTGCCGAATCCCTTTACGGCCAGTCGGTGCAGGTGGTGTTTCTGGCGCGGCTGCGTGCCGAACAGAAATTCGAGTCGCTGGATGCCTTGGTCGCGCAAATCCGGTGCGATGTCGTGGCGGCGCAGGATTTTTTCGCCGACGAGCCGAATCCTTGAGGGGCGGCGATCCATTGCTCGATCCATTGTCATTGAGGCGCTGAGCCAGGGCGGATGCCCTTGGGGCGCGGGCAAAAAAAAGCCCCGGATCATTCGGGGCAATGGTTCATCCTTGAGGAGCCAATGAGTCAGAGGGCTGGGTTGCAAAAAAGTTCGCCTAGCAATTGAAATTTTTTCCGCCGCTGCCCCTGAATTTTTTGCTGAGCCAATCAAACGGGCTGATTGGCTCGCGGGCGGGGGTCAATCGTTCAGTTGAATCGCGAGAAACAGCGGCTGGCCGTCGCGCAGCAGGCGGATGGCGATAGGCCGGTCTTTCGGCGCGCTGTCGAGTGCCTTTTTCAGGTCATCGACGGTCTGCATGGATTGCCGGTTGACTTCCAGCAGGATGTCGCCGGCGGTGAGCACGGAGGCAAACGGGGAGTCGCTTTTCACGCCATCGACTTTGACGCCGTATTTGATTCCGAGCTGTTGCAGGTCATCGGGGCTGAGTGGGGAGACTTTGAGCCCCATTTTTTCGATGGCGGCGCGGCTGCCTTCGCTCGCTTCGATGGCTTGCTTGTCGAGTTTTTCGATGGTGACGGTCATTTCATGCTCTTTGCCATCCCGCAGGACGGTCAGGGTGGCGGGTTTGCCAATGGGCGCCATGCCCACCATGATCGGCAGCTCGCCGGAGCGTTTGACTTCTTTGCCGTTGAATTTGGTAATGATGTCGCCGGATTTCAGCCCCGCTTTGGCGGCTGGTGTGTTGGGTTGCACTTGGGAAACCAGGGCGCCCCGGGTGTTGTCCAGGCCGAAGGATTTGGCGAGTTCGTCGGTGACGGGCTGAATCAGGACGCCCAGATAACCACGGGTGACATGACCCGTGGTTTTGAGTTGATCGACCACATTCATCGCGACATTGATCGGGATGGCGAACGAGATGCCCATGTAGCCGCCGGATTTGGTGTAAATCTGCGAGTTGATGCCGATGACCTTGCCATTGGCGTCGATCAACGGGCCGCCGGAGTTGCCGGGGTTGACCGGGGCATCGGTCTGGATGAAAGGCACATAGCTTTCATCGGGCAAGTCGCGGCCAATCGCGGAAACGATGCCGTGGGTGGCGGAGTGATCTAGTCCGAAGGGTTCACCAATCGCCAGTACCCATTCGCCGACCTGCACTTGATCGGAATTGCCAATCGGGGCGACGGGCAGGTTCTTGGCATCGATTTTCAGCAGGGCGATGTCGGTGCGTTTGTCTTTGCCGATGACTTTGGCGGCATATTCTTGCTGATCCGGCAGGCGCACGGTGATTTTATCGGCATCGGCCACCACATGGGCGTTGGTCAGGATGTAGCCATCGGCGGAGATGATAAAGCCTGAGCCGAGCGAGCGGATCGGCTCGCGGTTCGCCTGTTGGGGCATTTGCTGGAAGAAGTGGCGGAACATATCGCCGGCCGGTCCCGGTGGGAAAATAGGTGCGTTGCCGCTATCGAATTGGGCTGATTGTTTCGGCTTGGAGATGGTGCTGATATTTACAACCCAAGGGCTGGATTGTTTGACGAGCTGGACATAGTCCGGCATGACGGTATCGGCGAATGAAGGCGCGGGGGCGAGCATGACCAGCGGCGCGGCCAGCAGGGCGGCTGCCAGAAGACGGGAAGGGGCTTTCACGGCGGCGCGAACGGAGTGTGCCAAAATTGAAGTACGCATAAAAACCTCGCAATGGTATCGAACAGGGGGCAACGGTGGCGATTGTCGTCATTCGTTAGATCAGTGTGACTGCCCGCTGCTGAGTGTTCAGACGAATGGACGCCCGATAAGTTCAGTCGAAAGGCGGGGGATGCTGCCGTGCAGGCAAAAATCCCGCCCATGAAAAAACCCGCACAAGGCGGGTTGGTCGTTTGCCCCGTCCGTGGGGCAACTTCGAGGGGCGGCGTTAGACGCGCTCGCCGTGTTGGTTGATATCCAAGCCCTCGGCTTCTTGCTCTTCGGTCACACGCAGGCCAATCGTCATTTTCAGAACCATCAGGATGATGAAGGTGACCACGGCATCATAGATGATGGTGAAACCCACGCCTTTTACCTGAATCAGGAACTGCGCCAGGATGCTGCCGTTCGCATTGGCAGAGACACCGACCCCGCCGAACGCCGCTGCCGAAAAGATACCGGTCAAGAGGGCGCCGACGATACCGCCGACAGCATGCACACCGAAGGCATCCAGTGAGTCGTCATAACCCAGTGCGCGTTTGAGGTACACCGAGGCGAGGAACGGAATCACACCGGCGGCCACGCCGATGGCGAAGGCACCAATCGGGCCGACGAAGCCAGAGGCCGGGGTGATGGCAACCAAGCCAGCTACCGCGCCGGAGGCCATGCCGAGCAGGGTCGGTTTGCCGCGCATGATCCATTCGATCACCATCCAGGACAGAGCGGCGACCGCCGTGGCAATTTGGGTGACGGCCATCGCCATGCCCGCTGCTTGGTTGGCCGCTGCGGCAGAACCGGCGTTGAAGCCGAACCAGCCCACCCACAGCAGGGAGGCGCCGGCCATGGTGTACACCAGGTTGACGGGCGGCATGGCCTCTGTGCCATAGCCTTTGCGTTTGCCGAGCATCAGCGCAGCGACGAGACCCGCCACACCGGCGTTGATGTGTACGACGGTGCCGCCGGCGAAGTCTTGCACGCCATCCCCCATCAGCCAACCGCCGCCCCACACCATGTGCGCGATGGGTGAGTACACCAGTACGGACCATAGTCCCATGAAAATCAGCAGGGCAGAAAACTTCATCCGTTCAACCACGGCGCCAATGATGAGCGCGGGCGTGATGATGGCGAAGGTCATCTGGAAGGTCATGAACACCGATTCCGGAATGGTGCCGGTTTGGCTGGTAAAGCCGAGTCCTTTGAGGAACAGGGCGCTCAGGTCGCCGACATACGCGCCGGTGCCCTTGAAGGCGAGCGAATAACCCACGATGGCCCAGACGACGCTGATCAGCGCGGTGACGGCGAAGGTGGCCGCGGCGACGGAGAGCAGGTTTTTACGGCGCACCATCCCGCCGTAGAACAAGGCAACGCCAGGAATGGTCATCAACAGCACGAGGGCGGTGGAGGTGAGCATCCAGGCGGTGTCGCCGGAGTTGAGCGCGGGCGGCGGCGGGGGGGCGTCGGCGAATGCGGCGGTTGAAGCCAGCAATCCGACGAGTCCAGCGAGGCTAGCCCAGGTTTTTTGAGTACGCGAAATCATGACTTGGCTCCTTAGAGTGCTTCCGGACCGGTTTCACCGGTGCGGATGCGGATCGCTTCTTCGACCGGCGCAACAAAAATCTTGCCGTCGCCGATTTTGCCCGTGCTGGCTGCACGGGTGATGGCATCGATGACCGCATCGACTGCAGCGTCATCGACAACCAGTTCCAGTTTGACCTTGGGTAAAAAATCCACCACATATTCCGCGCCGCGATACAGCTCGGTGTGGCCTTTTTGCCGACCGAAGCCTTTGACTTCAGTCATGGTGATGCCCTTGGCGCCGACGGTGGACAGTGCTTCACGCACATCGTCGAGCTTGAAGGGCTTGATAATTGCCGTAATCAGTTTCATGACATTCCCCTTGGTGTGTCCGCATCAGAAGCTCTTGGTGAGCGAAAGTACGGCACCTGGTCCGCCAACATATTTGCTGCCGCCCGATGCGCCGGTGTAGGTGTAGGCGCTCTTCTTGGCATTGGTGTCCACATACGCCAGACCGACCGACCAGCCGGGGGCAAAGGAGCCCGCCGGGAAGGCATAGGTCACGCCGAGCAGCCAGTCGGTATAGTTGTACTGATCGTTGCCGGTACCCTTGACCCATTGATGACCCACATGGCCATTCAGGGTGACGGTGTCGGTCAGCGGATAGTTGGCGTCGGCTTGCAGATAGGTGGAGCCTTTGCTGTCTGTGGCGCCGAAGAAATTGTTGGTGGTGACATTGTATTTCGCGGTCAGCCACTTGTAGATCAAGGCCGCATGCAGCTCAAACGTGTTGTACTTGGTGCTGGTGCCAGAAATTTCTGAGCCGGGGTAGTAGTAATACAGGCCGCCGACATCGAGCGAGAGATCATCGGTGAACTTGTAGACCCAGCCGCCGAAGAAGTCGTTTTCCATCGCCCAGCCATTATTCGGGCTGTTGTACATATTGGTGGAGACCATCGAGCCCCACCAGCCGGCGTAGAACCCGGCGGGCAGACCGAGGTTGATACCGGTTTGCAGGGCGGGGTGTTTGTAGTTTTGCGAAATCCCACGGAAGCGGTAGTCGCTCACAATGGCTGCCGAGCCGGTGATGCTGACCGCTGGCGTGGCAGTGTCGGCAAATACGGCCGGGGCGGAAAATGCGCCCAGCCCCATGACGATGGCGGTGCTCAGTACGGTTTTCTTCAAGATTTTCATGGAGTCGTTCCTCTTTTAGTTCGGGCATGACAAGATGCACGGGTGCTATTACAGAAACCGTGCCAACTTAATAACTCATTGTAATAATTGAGTAATAACTCTTGGTGGGTGAGTTGGCTGTGTGCGCTAGCCTTCTTGTGGTGCATCTGGCGCCCTAGGCAATCACTTTTTTGGTGCATTCGTCGGGCTTGCAAGCGCGCGAGGCTTCTTCAAGAATCCTGCCGACAGGGGTGATGGTTTTACGGAGGAATGGGATATGTCATTGGCTCAGTCGTTAGAAGAGCTCTCGCAGCGCATCGAGCAGGCGCTGCCCGAGGGGCTGAAGCAAACCAAGGGCGAAATCGACAAAACGATTCGCCAGGCAGTGCTGAATGTGTTCGGCAAGATGGAACTGGTCACGCGGGATGAGTTCGACATTCAAACCCAGGTGCTGGCGCGCACACGAGCCAAACTCGAAGCCCTGGAACAGCGCGTCGCGATATTGGAGGCGGCGCAGGCGGGTGCCGCGTCCGGTACTCCGGCGGCTTCCTGACCTGTTTGATCTTCGGTCGGAACCGGATCCACAAGGAGTGTGGTCATGACAATCGCCAAGGTATTTAGCCGCGCGCAAGCGGGGATCGATGCCCCGTTGATTACGGTCGAGGCGCATGTGGCTAACGGCTTGCCGAGCATCACCTTGGTGGGCTTGCCCGAAACCGTGGTGCGGGAAAGCCGCGATCGGGTGCGTGCGGCGATTTTGTCCTCGGGGTTTGAGTTTCCGCCGCGTCGCCTGACCATCAATCTCGCACCGGCGGACTTGCCCAAAGAAGGTGCGCGGTTTGATTTGCCGATTGCGCTCGCCATTTTATTGGTGACCGGGCAGATTCCCGGCGATCCCGCCGAGCAGGCCCATCGGTTGGCCGCAATGGAGTGCGTGGGCGAGCTCTCGCTCGATGGGGGCGTTTGCGGCGTGCGCGGCGCGCTCTCGGCGGCATTGGGTGCGCAGTCAGCGGGGCGAGCCTTGTTTGTGCCGCCCGCCAATGCCGAGGAGGCTACCGTGGTGCGCGGCGTGCAGGCTGCAGCGGTGCCCCATTTGCGGGCATTGGTCGCACATGTCGCGGGGCAGCGCGCCTTACCTTGGCTCACGGCGGTAACGCCGCCCGCCGTCGATCCGGCAGCCGGGATCGATCTGGCGGATGTGCGTGGACAGCCGCGCGCGAAACGAGCCTTGGCATTGGTGGCGGCGGGCGCGCACAACCTGCTGCTGATCGGCCCGCCGGGGGCGGGCAAGAGTATGTTGGCGCAGCGTTTGCCGGGAATTTTGCCGCCAATGACCGAGGCGGAGGCGATGGAATCGGCACGGATTGCCTCGGCGTCGAGCCTGGGCTTTACGGCAGCGGATTTCGGCCGCCGACGCTTCCGGCATCCGCATCACTCCGCCTCGGCGGTGGCGCTGATCGGCGGTGGTTCGACCCCGCGGCCCGGCGAGATTTCGCTCGCGCATCACGGCGTGCTCTTTCTCGATGAACTCCCGGAATTCGACCGGCGGGTGCTCGAGGCCTTGCGCGAGCCGCTGGAAAACGGCGTGATCACCATTTCCCGCGCGGCGCAGCAGGTGGAATTTCCGGCGCGGTTTCAACTGGTGGCGGCGATGAACCCGTCGCCGCAGGGCGAGGAGGTGCACTCGCTGGCCGCCCAGCGGTATCGGGCGCGAATTTCCGGCCCGCTGCTCGACCGGATCGATATTCAATTGGAGCTGCCGCGCGTGGCGGCCGCCGATTTGCAACCTGGCGGTGCAGCAGAGCCCTCGTCGTCGGAGGTGCGTGCGCAGGTGGCGGCGGCACGCGCCGTCATGCTGGCTCGCCAAGCTAAGTCCAATGCCGCGTTGTTGCCGGCGGAACTGGCCGCCGTGGCGCCGCTGGCGCCCCGCGATGCCGCGTTGCTGCATCAGGCGATGGATAAGCTGCGCCTCTCGGCGCGCGCGCATGACCGCATTCTGAAGGTGGCGCGCACGATTGCCGATTTCGACGGCAAGGCCGCCATCGATACCGCCGCGCTCACTGAGGCGCTGGGGTATCGCGCTCTGGATCGGCTGTTCAGCCCGTCGTGAGTTCGGTCAGCAATTGATCGACCCGGGCGGTGTCGAACGGCCCGATCTTTTGATAGCGAATGTTGCCCTTGCCATCGAGCACGAAGAAGGTCGGCGTGAGCCGGACCGGGCCGAAGGCTTGCGCCGCTGCGCCGGTTTTGTCTTGCAGCACGGTGTAGGGGATGTGTTTGTCCGCCACCATCGCTTTGAGCTGCCCAAGTTCGTCGTAGCTCATCGCGAGGCCAATCACTTGTACCCCCTTGGATGCGAATTTCTGGTAGAGCGCGGTCATGTGCGGGATTTCAGCCACGCAGCCCGGGCAGGTGGTGGCCCAGAAGGTGATTGCGACGGGCTTGCCGGCATAGTCTCCTAGGCTCACCGGATTGCCATCGAGGTCTTGAACCGTCAGGTTGGCGAGCTTGACTGGTGTTTCCGTCGAGCAGCCGGCGACGGTGAGCACCGCGCTGGCGGTCAGCAGGCCAAGCCAATGGCGGCGGGTAGGTGAAAAAACGGTCGTGGTCATGAGCGCCTCGGTCGTGAAGGAAATAGAGGGTGTGTTCGCCGGATGTCAGGTTGCGTCGTCCAGCCGTTGGCGGGTGAGCACGCCAAAACTTCGCTTGAAGGGCGGTACGGTGACCCGCTGTCCAACCAGCATATCGACCTTTTCGGCGCGCATCAGTTCACGCGCTTCCGAGAGGGTGAGGCCAATGTCGGCGGTGCGGGCGGGCACTGCGGGGAGTACCGCGCCGAAGTCCACGGGGGGCGGGGGCGGCGCATCGTCTGGAGAGGGCGGCGCCGTGTTCAACCAGATTGCGGCGGCCTCGGCGGCAACAACGCTGGGCGCCGCGTTGTCGGCTCGCCGGATGATCAACCAGTTGGGTTGGGTGGCCAGCGCGGCGCGCAGATCGTCCAGCGAGCCGGTCGTCGGCAACTCCATGATATTGCGATCCAGCAGGCCGCCGATGGCGACATCGTTGGCACCGCGCCACAAGGAAAACTGATCGATCGATTCAGCGTTAGCGCGCAGCGCCGCATCGTAAATGCCGGACTCGCCGAACAGTTGGCGACTGGTGAGGTTGGCAATCACAATGGTCAGCAGGGCGGGCATGATGGCGCTGGTGCTGCCAGTCAATTCGATGACGGCGGTCAGCGCGGCCAAAGGGGCTTGCAGCACGGCGCCCATCATCGCCCCCATCCCGAGCACGGTGTAAAACGCGACTTCGCTCGGCGCACTCTGCGTCACATTCAGCAGCCCCATGCCAACCGCTGCGCCCGCGAAACCGCCGGTGACCAGGGTGGAGCCGACCACGCCGAGCGGGAGTCCGCAGCCGAAGGTCAAGGCGCTGAGCACCAGCTTGGCGAGGGTGAGCGCCAGCAGAAAGCCCATGGTCAGTTGGGCGGCGGCGGCGACATTGATCGTGCCGTAGCTCAGGCTCATGACCTGCGGGAGCAGGAGCCCGATGATGCCGGTGAGCAGGCCGATCAGAGAGAATCGCCACAGCACCGGCCAGTTTCTGGTTCGGGTGAGGGTGTGAATCGAGAGGCTGCTGAATCCGGCAGCCGCGACGCCCAAGCCGATGCCGAGGCCAATCAGCACGGGAATTTCCCAGCCGGACAGCGTGTGATCGAGCGTGATGGCAAACGCCGGATTGTTGCCAAACAGCAGGGTCGAAAGCAGAGCCCCCGCAGAGGCGGCGAGCATGACCGGCACAAAGCTGGCCAGCGTGTATTGCCGCACGATGACTTCGAGGGTGAAAAGCACGGCGGCCAGCGGGGTGTTGAACGAGGCGGCGATGGCCGCCGCCGCCCCGCAGCCGACCAGCGTTCGGGTGCTGTTGTGTGGCAGGTGGAGCCATTGACCAAGCAGACTGCCGCCGGTCGCCCCCATGTGGACGCCGGGTCCCTCGCGGCCATTGGAGAGCCCGATGAGCAGCGCCCACAGCCCGCCAAAAAATTGTACGACCGCGTTTTGCCAAGGCAGGCGGGCTTCGTAGCGGTGAAAGCGCAGGATGGTGTAGCCGATGCCGACGCTGCGGTACGCGGGCGCAATCGCGCGAAACACCAGGCCGAGGAGGATCGCGCCGAATACGGGCAGCAAAAAGCGCCAAATCAAGGGCAGCGAGGCATACTCGCCGGCAACGGAGAGGCCGAGGATATAGATTTGCCCGACCGTCAGCAGGAAGTGGAATACGCTAATCAACAGCGCGCTCAAGAGGCCGACCGCCAAGCCGAGCAGGCTGAGCGGAATCAGGGCGTCTTCGTGCGATAAGCGCAGTCGCCACGGATCGAGCCATTGGTGGAATCGGGTACGCATCGCACTCACTGGGGGTTTTCTGTATCCATCACACCCGGTTGGCATCGGGCGAGAATGTCCGGCGGTTCTGTTGTTATGATGCGGTATCGGGGCGCTGGGCGCCAGAGACGGGCAGTGGGTGCGGAAACGATCATGAAGAAAATAGGTATTGTCGGCGGTACGGGCTACACCGGGGTTGAACTGATGCGCTTGTTGGCGCGTCACGGGGGCGTCGAGATGACGGCGATTACCTCGCGCGCGGAAGCCGGTACGCCGGTCAGCGCGATGTATCCCAATCTGCGCGGGGCAGTGGATTTGTGCTTTACCCGTCCGGAGGAAACCGATTTGACGGCCTGTGATCTGGTGTTCTTCGCCACCCCGAACGGGATTGCGATGCAACAGGCGCCGGCCTTGCTGGATGCGGGTGTCAAGGTGATCGACCTCGCGGCGGATTACCGCATCAAGGATTTGGCCGTCTGGTCTGAGTGGTATGGCATGACCCACGCCAGCCCGGACTGGGTCGAACGGGCGGTGTATGGGCTGCCGGAACTCAATCGCGCGGCGATTCGCGCGGCGGCGCTGGTGGCGAACCCCGGCTGCCATGTGACGGCGGCGACACTCGGCCTGCTGCCGTTGATGGGGCAGCCGTTCGTCGATCACCGCCAGATCGTCGCGGACTCCAAATCCGGCACCAGCGGCGCGGGTCGCAAGGCGGAAGTCCCAATGCTGATGGCAGAGGCTGGCGAGAGCTTCAAGGCCTATGCTGCGGGCGGGCACCGTCATCAGCCGGAAATCGTGCAAACTTTGACGGCGGTGGCGGGGCAGCCGGTTGGTCTGACTTTCGTGCCGCATCTGGTGCCGATGGTGCGCGGGATCGAGGTCAGCCTGTATGTGCCCTTGCGGCAAGAACCGGCTGGGTCGTTGGAAGCGCTCTATCGGGATTACTACGCGGAGGAGCCGTTTGTCGATGTCATGCCGTCGGGCAGTCATCCGGAAACGCGCAGCGTACGCGGGAATAATTTATGCCGCATGGGCTTGTTCCGGCCGAAAGGATCGTCCATGCTGGTCATCAGCTCGGTGATTGACAATCTGGTCAAAGGCGCCGCAGGTCAGGCCGTGCAGAACATGAACCTGATGCTCGGCTTCCCTGAGACTCAGGGGCTTGATCTGATTGCCTTGTCGCCGTAACAGCATGTTGGGAGATTGATATGACGACCACGGTCACCACTGAAGAAGCCCCGCTGATTTTTACCGAAAATGCCGCACGCAAGGTGAAAAGTCTGATGGACGAGGAGGGGAACCCGAATCTGAAGCTGCGGGTGTTCATTACGGGCGGCGGCTGTTCGGGTTTCCAGTATGGATTTATGTTCGAAGAAGCCGCCCAGGATGATGATGCCCAGGTTGAGCGCGGCGGCGTCACGCTCTTGGTCGATCCGATGAGCATTCAATACCTGGAAGGCGCCGAGATCGATTACAAAGAAGATGTTACCGGGTCGCAGTTCGTGATTCGTAATCCGATGGCGGCAACGACCTGCGGCTGTGGTTCCTCCTTTTCCGTGTGAGGCTCGTTATGGATACCAGTACCCACGCTTATATACCCGGCCTGCAAGGGATCCCTGCCACGCAGTCGCGGATTTCGTTTCTTGATGGTCAAGAAGGTTTGTTGACCTATCGCGGCTACCGCATCGTCGATCTCGCCCGGCACAGCACATTCGAAGAAACCGCCTGGGTGTTGATCAACGGCGAGCTGCCAACCCCGGAACAGTTAGCCTGCTTTGATGGCGAGCTGCGGGCGAACCGGCGCGTCAAATACAATGTGCGCGACATCATGAAGTTTCTGCCGATCGATGGTCACCCGATGGAGGCGCTGCAAACCTGTGTGGCAAGTCTCGGCATGTTCTATCCGGGTCAGGAACGGATGACCGCCCATGGGGTCAGCGCCGACAGCGAGTTCGTCGAGCAGATGATCATCAAGATTCTCGCCAGCATGGCCACCCTGGTGGCGATGTGGGAGCGCATCCGTCGGGGGGATGACCCGATTCCGCCGCGCAAGGACTTAACTTACGCGGAAAACTTTTTATACATGATGAACGAGCGCGAACCCGATCCGGTCGAGGCGCGGATCATGGATGCCTGTCTCGTGCTGCACGCCGAACACACCATCAATGCCTCGACTTTCTCGGCGCTGGTGTGCGGTTCTACCCTGGCGCCGCCGAATTTGGTGGTGGCCTCGGCGATCGGCACGCTCGCCGGCCCCTTGCATGGTGGCGCCAATCAACGGGTGCTCAATATGCTCGATGAGATCGGTTCGCCGGCGAAGGTAGCCGACTGGCTGGATCAGCGTCTGGCCAATAAGCAGGTGGTGTGGGGGTTTGGTCACCGGGAATATAAGGTGAAAGATCCGCGCGCCGATATTCTGCAGGGCTTGCTCGAACAACTGCATGAACACCGCCACGGCGATGTCTCGCCGCTGTACGAGGTGGCCAAAGAGCTGGAACGCTGTGCGGCCGAGCGCCTGGCGCCAAAAGGGGTTTACCCGAATGTCGATTTCTATTCCGGCTTGTTGTACGAGGCGCTCGGCATTCCGCGAGATCAATTCACGCCCATCTTTGCGATTTCTCGGACGGCCGGTTGGCTTGCGCACTGGAAAGAGCAACTGAGCAACAACCGAATCTTCCGCCCGACGCAGGAGTATCAGGGCTATGCCCCGCGGAGTTATCAACCGATGAGCGAACGCCAGTCGAGCTTCCCCGGATAAAACCCGCCCAGGATGCGCGGCGCCCGCGCACCCGTCACAGAAGGCGCGTTGCCGGCTTCGCCCAGCAGAAATTGCCGTGCCAACCAGGCGAATGCGGCACATTCCGCACACTGCGGTGGGATGCCGAACTCGTCGCTGAGCTTGAGCACCGCATCGGGCGCGGCAGTCTGCAGATTGCTCCGCAAGCGCCCGACCAGATCCGTGTTATACGCCCCACCACCAGCCAGCACGACCTGTGTCCCCGGCATCGTCTGTAGATAGGGTGCCATCGCCTGGATGATGCTGCGGGCGGTCAGTTCGCTCAAAGTGGCTTGCAAATCCTCGGCCGGCAGGTGGATGAGCCAGTCCCCTGCGCGGGTGGCGAGCCAGTCCAGGTTGAACACCTCCGTGCCGGTCGATTTGGGCGGGGGCAGCGCGAAATAGGGATCTGCCAGTAGCGCGTTGAGCAGGTCATCGTGCACCTTGCCGCAGGCGGCAAACGCCCCGCCTTCGTCGAAAGGCAGGTTGCGTTGCTGGCGTATCCAGCCATCGAGCAGGGTGTTGGCCGGCCCGGTATCAAACCCAATCAACGGCTGGTCTGGCTGCAGCACGGCCAGATTGGCGATGCCGCCTAAGTTGACCGTGATGAGGGCTTGATTCGGCGCGCTCGCATTGAAGAAGGCGCGGTGCGCGGTCGGCACGAGTGGCGCGCCTTGCCCCCCGGCGGCCAGATCTCGTCGGCGAAAATCAGCAATGACCGCGATGCCGGTGCGTTCCGCGATCAGGCTCGGGTTGCCAATCTGCAGGGTAAACGGCGTGGGATAGTTGGGGCGATGACGCAGGGTTTGGCCATGTTGTCCGATGGCGAGAATCTCGCTCGCAGAAACACCGGCCTGATCGAGCAGGCTGTGCACCACCTCGGCGGAGCGTTCGGCCAGCAGCGTTTCGAGCACGCCCAGTTCATCGAGGCAGTCGAATTCGGAGGTGGGGGTTTGACCTCGATGCAATGCCTGTAAGCGCGGGCGCAAATCGGTCAGATTCAGGCTGGCATGGGCGAGAATCTGCGGCAGTGATGGCGGATTGAAGGATACGAGGCAGGCATCGATGGCATCCATGCTCGTGCCAGACATCATGCCGATATAAAGCCCGTTACGCGGCATGTTCAGTCCGTTGCGCGAGGGGTGTTGCTTGCCTGCTTCGCATCGGCGGATGCCGCCATGGCATCCAGCAGCGGTTGGGTCTGCGCCAGGAAATCCTTGCGATAGCGCGACGGGATCGGGTTCGCCTCGGGGAGTTTCGCCGATAGGGGATCGGTGTACACCCCTTTGACATGAAATTCGTAGTGCAGATGCGGGCCGGTGGCGTCGCCGGTCATCCCGACATAGCCAATGACCTCGCCCATGGCGACCGTGCTCCCGGTTTTCAATCGGCGATTGAAGCCCGACATGTGCCCGTACACCGTTTGAAAATTCCCCTCATGGGCGAGTTTGATGACCTTGCCGTAGCCATGTTGCCAGCCGATAAAGGTCACTTTGCCCGCGCCGGCTGCGTGGATGGGCGTGCCGGTCGGGGCGGCGAAATCGACCCCGTTGTGTTGTTTCAGGTGGTGAAACAGTGGGTGCATTCGCATGCCGAATTTTGAACTGATCCGCGAAAACTCGACCGGATAGCGCAAAAACCCGCGTTCGAGGCTGGCGCCATTGGGTTCGTAATACCCCGTTACCCCGGTGGGTGTGGTGTAGCGCAGTGCCTGAAAGGTTTTGCCCTGATTGGTGAATTCGGCAGCCATCACATGTCCGGTGCCGACGCGTTTGCCCTGAACCCATTGCTCCGCATAAACGATACGGAACTGATCGCCGGGTTGAACATCTTTCAGGAAGTTGATTTTCCAGCCGAAAATATCCGCGAGCTGCATCACCATGGCCGCAGGAACGCCGGCGTCGAGCGCGGATTGATACAGCGAGGATTCAATCTTGCCCTCGGCCGTGACCAGACGGGATTCGCTGGGCAGCACGATTTCGCTGGCAATGAGCCCGGCATCCCCTTCTTTACGAATGCTGAGCGCCTTGTCCGGGGCAACCTTATAGTCCACCCCCAGCAGTTGATGATCTGGGGTCAAGGCCAGGGAGATTTTTTCACCGGGCTTGAGGGCTTTGAGTGGCGCGGCCGGTTGCCCTAGATCCACCACTTGTTGCACATCCTGCGCAGAGAGGCCGGCCCGTGCGAAGACGGTGGACAGGTTATCGCCGCGTTTGATGACCATTTCCAGGGTTTTTTCTGACGCCGATGCGGTATCGTCTGGCGCTGATTCAGCTGCCGTGCTCGACTTCGGATCCGTTGTCAAGGCGGATAATTCTGCGTCGGCTTGTCGGGGCTGTTCTGCGGGAACTGGCAAGGCCACTTCGCGCGCAATCTGTTGATCAATGGATCGATCCAGCGCGGGATCCGTGGGGGCGTTGATTTTTGCCACGACCAAACCCAGGCTAGCGAGGCCGCCGACGAGTAAGCCCAGCCGTACCCACAATGAAAAACGAGACTTATTTTGCGCAAAGAGGATGCGTCGAGGCATGGGGCGACTCTGCATATATGAAGACATAAACGGTTACCATACAAGCCTTGGGTGTCGGATTCAATGAGAGAGCAGAATGATCGAGCACGATTGGGCGGGCGCGCTGGCGGAAATCAAGCGGGGTACCGAAGAGATATTGCTGGAAGCAGAGTTCATCGAAAAGCTGAAAACCGGGCGACCCCTCCGGATCAAGGCAGGATTTGATCCGACCGCACCGGATCTGCATCTGGGGCACACCGTGCTCATCAATAAACTGCGCCAATTCCAGCAGATGGGGCATGAAGTGCTATTTCTGATCGGTGATTTCACCGGCATGATTGGCGACCCCACCGGCAAAAGCGCGACCCGCCCGCCCTTGACCCGTGAGCAAGTGGTGGAAAACGCCAAGACATATCAGCAGCAGATTTTCAAAATTCTGGATCCGGCGCGAACTCAAATCGTGTTCAACTCCGAGTGGATGGGCAAAATGACTGCGGCCGACCTGATCGGGCTGGCCAGTCGGCAAACCGTTGCCCGGATGATGGAGCGAGACGACTTTTCCAAACGCTATGCCGCGCAACAGCCGATTGCCATTCATGAGTTTCTCTACCCCTTGATCCAAGGGTATGACTCAGTGGCGCTGAAAGCGGATGTCGAACTGGGCGGCACTGACCAGAAATTCAACCTGTTGATGGGGCGAGAGCTTCAAAAGCAATGGGGGCAGCCGTCTCAGACCGTGATCACCCTCCCCCTGCTCGAAGGGCTGGATGGTGTGAACAAAATGTCCAAGTCACTGGGGAATTACATCGGCATTGCGGAGTCGGCCGATGAGCAGTTCGGCAAAATCATGTCGATTTCAGATCAACTCATGTGGCGCTACTTCGACCTGCTTTCCTTCCGCAGCTTGGCCGAACTCGCGGAACTACGCGCCCAAATGGCGGCGGGGCGGAACCCTCGAGACATAAAATTTGAACTCGGTATGGAAATCGTCGATCGATTTCATGGCGCGGGTGCAGGCGCGCTGGCGCGCGAACGATTCATTGCCCGGTTTGCCAAATCCGAGATACCAGAGGATCTTCCGGAATACCGCATACCGGCTGGCGACGGCATTGCCCGCGTGCTCAAGGCGATCGGCTTGGTCGAATCCACCAGCGAGGCCATACGGCACATCAAAGCCGGCGCGGTGCGGCTGAATGGGGTGGTATGTCAGGATAAGGACCAGCGCATTGACGCGGGCGAGCACATCATCCAGG